>CANCGR010000359.1 GCA_947377625.1 Gammaproteobacteria bacterium
GTGTCGTTGGCAGAGCCAAGCAAGGACGTGGTGAACACATCCGCAAATTCGCCGCGTGCAGTTTTGAAACCGGTGGTGCCGGCATTGGCGATGTTGTTGCCGATGATGCCGAGACTGATGGTGGAAGCTTTAATGCCGGAGACTGCTGTATCAAATGACATGGGTTGGTCCTCTGGATGTCTTGATGACTGGGTTTGTTTTGGTGCTGTTACCGATACTGCGAAATCTGGGAAAACTTGACGCTTTGATGCCCGCTCAACTGCAGCTCAATGGCGTTGGTGCCCGGCGTGGTCGTCACGCTTTGCACAGTGTTGTAAAGCTGCAGCGCTACTGCTTGCTGATGACCATTCACCAACGCCGTGGCGTTGATTGCATACTCGCCTGGCGCCTGCACTTCACCGCGTTCGTTCTTGCCATCCCAGGCGAAGCCGACCAGGCCCGGCTTGAAGTCGGCACTGGGAATGGTTTTGATGAGACTGCCGGCTGCATCGCGTACCTGGATGTTGAGACCGGCAGCCAGCTCGGGCACCGCCAACTGGCCTTCCACTGCCTTGCCTTCTTCCAGCGTGGCGACATTGCTGTCGGTCAGCACTTGATGGCCGACCATGTTGGCCGCCTGCATGGCCTGCGTGCCGGCAAGACTGCCCGCCACGCTGTCGAACGACGTGTTGAGCTTGGTGACGCCATCCACCATGCTCAGCTGCGCCATCTGCGCCATGAACGCGCCGTTGTCAGCCGGGTTGGAAGGATCCTGGTTGTTCATTTGCGCTACCAGCAGCTTCATGAAGTCTTCCTGGCCCAGGGTTTTCTTGGCCGCGTGAACTGCAGGCGTGTTACCGGCGATGGATGAAGCTGGAAACAGTTGGTCGATAGTACTCATGGCTTTTGATCTCCTTCGATCAATATCAGTTGCCCATCGCGAGAGTGCGCATCAGCAAATCTTTGGATGTATTCATTACTTCGACGTTGGCCTGGTAACTGCGCGAGGCCTGAACCATGTTGGTCATTTCTTCCACCATGTTGACGTTGGCCAGATAGATGTAACCGTTGGCATCGGCCAGCGGATGTTCGGGCTGACGCTGTCTTTCCACTTGGGCCTGGCTTTGTGCGGTTTTGATGATTTGCACACCGGCGGTGTCGTCCCCGTGCATGCCGGCTTCCAGCAGTGGCGCAAATATGGGTTTCTTGGCGCGATAAGCGGTCTGTTCGCTGCCGGTGACCACCTGCGAGTTCGCCATGTTCTGCGCGATCATGTCGAGCGCGCGGCTTTGCGCGTTGAGCGCAGTGCCGGTGATGCGGTAGATGCCGGTGATGCCCGTCATGGTTATTCTCCTTTTATCGCCAGGCGCAAGCTGCGCAAGGTGCCGTTCAGAAATTGCAGACTGGTCTGGTATTGCACCGAGTTTTCCGAGAACGCTGCTTGCTCAACTTCGTCCTCAACCGTGTTGCCGTTGGCTTTGGTCTTGGTAGGCAGGCGATACAAACTTTCGCCGATTTCATGGCTGCTGCTCAGTGACATGTGACCGTCATCAGTGGTCGTGAGTCCTTCGGTGTTGCCGTCCATCGCATTCTGCAACGTCTTCGCAAAATCAAAATCTTTCGCGTGATAGTTGGGTGTCTCGGCGTTGGCGATGTTGGCGGCGAGCACTTCACTGCGCTGCGAACGAATGCGCAGTGCGGTAGGCGATACGCCAAGTGCTCTATCCAAAAGATTCATCACAAAGTCCTAAACATTTCCTGACAACATGTCGTCAGCAAGAGCTGTGCCAATCACTGTGCAAGCGTCGCGGATGCTGAATTTGCCGCACTTTTACCGCTAGGGCGGCGCAGCACTGCCGCTGTCGCCGCAAGAAACGGCAAAGCTTTGCCGCTTTTTCATCTACACAGTGAAATCACATTAAAGTTTTGCAAAGCCTTTGCCGTAATTACTGTCAAGGCGGCGCCATAGGGGAGCTGCCTCCAAGAACTCAGCGTGGTGGAATCGTGGAAATTTCTTCTGCACGAAAATCTGCAGGCAAACAAACTGCCAGTATTTTTTCCTTCAAAAACATGCCATTGGCACGAAAATTCGGCGTGATTTCCGCGATCCTTATCGTGGGTTTCGCGGCGTTGGCTGGCGCCTATTACCGGGTCACCACCGTCAACAGCAAAGCCACGGAAGACACGCTGGCCATCACCAAATTTGGTGAAAATGTCGACAAGATCAACATTCAGTTTCTTGATATGCGGCGACTGGAGAAAGATTTCATCATCAATCAGGACAAAAGCCTGATTGACGGACACGCCAATCTTTTGGGGCAAATTGAAGGCGGCATCGCCGAGATTTTGGCGCATCCACCGACGGCTGAAGTCAATTCACTGTTGAGTGACATGTCGGAATATCTCGGCCTTTACAAAGGCAGCTTCAATGAAATGGTGAAGTCGATGGAAGCTGCCGGCCTTGATGCCAAAAGCGGCTATCTCGGCAAACTCAACAAAAGCGTGGCCAATATCAATGAACTGGTCACGGGCCAGGGCAAGGCCGACCTGCAACTGTCGCTGCTGAAAATCCGCGAGCAGGAACGCCTGTACGAGAATGATCCAAAGCCCAGCTACATGGACGCCATGCTGGCGGAGAAAAAAGATTTCACGGCTCTGTTGGCACACTCGGGGCTTGATGCCGATACGCGCCTTTTTATTGGTGATGATTTCAACTCCTACCTGACAGCGTTGAAATCCTACGGTGAAAGTCTGCTGAAACTGCGCGAACAACGTAAGACCTTTTCCGACGTTGCACTCGAATTCACGCCGCTGCTGGCATCGATGAAAGAAAGCAAAACCAAACTGCTCGACTCCACCCGCGTGGAAGCCGATGCGAACCAGCGCCAGATTTCGCTGATCTTCGTCGCCATCGTCGCGCTGGTGGCCACCGTGGTGAACATCGCCTTCTTCAGTGTGGCACGCATCATCAGCCGCCCGTTGCAGCAGGCCGTGAAACTGTCGGCCGCGATTGCCAGAGGCGAACTCAACAACCATGTCACCGTGACCAGCCGCGACGAAGCCGGCTCGCTGTTGCTGGGGCTCAACGACATGCAGGAACAACTGCGTGAACAGAAAGCACAGCTGAATATCCAGATGACCGAAGTGCAACGCCGTGCTGAAGAAAGCGCGCGCATGGCCGAAGAACAAACCCGTCTGATGCAGCAACAGGCCAACATGGCGATTGAGCAAACCCGCATTGCCACCGAAAACGGCCGCATCAAACAAGCACTCGACGGTGTCAGCTCACCTGTGCTGATGCTGGATGCCGACCTGCAGATCATCTATCACAACAATGCCGCTGCCACGATGTTCAGTGACGGCCAGGCAGAAATCCGCACGGTATTGCCAGGCTTTGCCGCAAACCACCTGATCGGCCGTGGCCTGGATGCGCTGTATCCGAACAGCCAGGAAGAATCATCAAAACTGCGCACTCTCACCGGCTCGCAAATCAGCGACAGCAAAATGGGCAACCGCCATTACCGCATCACTGTCAGCCCGGTCAACGACAGCCAGGGTCGCCGCATCGGCACCGTGGCCGAGTGGCAGGATCGCACCAATGAAGTCGGTGTCGAAGACGAAGTGCAGAGCATTGTGCGCGGCGCCATGCGCGGTGATCTCAGCCGCCGCATCAACCTGGAAAACAAACGCGGTTTCTTCCACGACCTCAGCCAGGGCGTCAACCAGCTGACCAGTGTGGCGGAAAAAGTCATCAAGGAAACAGTCGGCGTGCTGGGCGGCGTAGCCAAAGGCGACCTCACCCACATGATGGAAGGCAATTTCGAAGGCTTGTTTGCGCAGCTGAAAGGCGACGTCAACACCACCATCCAGAAACTGACCACGGTGGTCACCGACATCCAGGTCAGTGCCGATTCACTGGAATCGGTGGCCACGGAAATTACCGACACCAACGGTGAGGTATCCCGTCGTACCGAGCAACAAGCTGCTTCGCTGGAAGAAACCGCCGCTGCCATCGAAGAGATGACCGCGATCGTTCGCCAGACCGCCGGCAACACGGTGGAAGCCAACAAGCTGGCCAATGAAGCCAGAACCCGGGCCGAAGCAGGCGGAGACATTGTGGGCCAGG
>CANCGR010000360.1 GCA_947377625.1 Gammaproteobacteria bacterium
GCGGGCTTGCCGTGTGCCGATGCCTTTATGGGTCAGATCGCCGCTGACGCCGCCACGCGTGAGCAGGGCACCATCTTCCTGCACTGGTTTATTCCGGGGATGTCACTGCAATTTGCGTTGATGGCGATGGGCTCGGCGCTGCGGGCCACCGGCATTGTCAAACCCGGCATGCTGGTGCAACTGGTGACAGTGCTGCTGAACCCGATGTTGGCGCCGGTGCTGATTGCCGGTTTGGGTACTGGCAAGCCGCTGGGCGTGCTCGGCGCCGGTCTGGCCACATCGATTGCAGTGACGGCGGGCATCGTCATCATGGTTTATTACTTCCTGACCCAGGAAAAATACGTGAAGTTTGATACTCGCCAGTTTGCGCCTGATCTGGAGGTGTGGAAGCGCATGCTGGCGATCGGCTTGCCGGCCGGTGGTGAGATGCTGCTGATGTTTGTGTACTTCGGCGTCATCTACCTGGTGATCAAGGACTTCGGTGCTTCCGCACAAGCTGGCTTCAGCATTGGCGGGCGCATCATGCAATCCATTTTCATGCCGACCATGGCGGTAGCGTTTGCCATCGGGCCCATCGTTGGGCAGAACTTCGGTGCCGGTCATCTGGAGCGCGTCAGGGAAGCTTGCAAGATGGGCATCATCCTCAACGGCGCGGTGATGCTGCTGGTAACGGTGGTAGTGCAAATCAATCCGCAGCTGTTGATGCTGGGTTTTACCAGCGAGCCAGCCGTGTTGGCGGTGGGTGGCGACTTTCTCAGCATTATTTCCTGGAACTTTGTTGCGCAGGGCGTGGTGTTTTCGTGCTCGGGTATTTTTCAGGGCTTGGGTAATACGCGGCCGGCGCTGCTTAGTTCAACGATTCGTTTGCTGGTGTTCATTCCGGTGGCGTTTTTCATTTCGCATCGCGAAGGCTTTCAGCTGCATCAGATATGGTATGTGTCCATGCTAGCGGTAGTTATCCAGGCCTTTGTAAGTTATGCGTTGGTGCAGCGCGAAATAAGACTGAAGTCACATGCGCACCGGGCAGCAGCAGCGGTGCCTGCCTGATAGTGGAGAGTGCGCTTGCTTCACTCTGCCAACGGATCAGGCCGTATCTGGAAGTGATAGACGATGGAGGTCGAGCCTTTGCCGGTTTCCATATGGAACGGTGCACGGCTGCTGTAAGTAGCCCAGATGCCGCGGCCTTTCCAGCCAGCACTGGCATCGTCGATGCGACCGTCCATCCATTTGGTATAAAAACCCAGCGGGTAAGGCACAATCATGCGCACCCACTCGCCGTTCTTGAGTGCCAGCAGTGCACCGCTTTCGTTGCCGGTATCGACCGGCGTGTTCGCGCCCAAGCCCAATGCATCGCGTTGGTCGACCCAGGTAAAGTAACTGCCTTCAACACTGCCGGAACGTTTGAGATTTTTGTATTGCGGCAGCGGTTCTGCGAAAAACTTCCAGCCTTCCGGGCAGTGCTGGCCGGTGGCTGTGGGGCCATTAAGCGGTCCCTTGCACAGGCTGCGATCAAAGCTGGCCATGTGACCACTGGCCAGGGCCACCCATGCAACCCCGTTGCGATCAATGTCCATGCCGCGCGGTGAGTAGCCTTCCACTGGTCTGCCATCGCTGCCCAGTGGCAATTCGTAATATTCAGTAAGTGCCGTGTTGACTGGATCACTGCCGGGCACCAAGCGTGCAATGCCGCCGGGGAAACCAAGAATAGAGCCCCAGACGGAGCCGTCAGCAGCAGGATTCACTGCATAAAAACCAAAGCCCGGCAGCATCTGTGGGTCTTTGCTGGCATCAGGTTTATCGCCAGGTTTCTGGAACGCATCACGCTTGCCGTTGCCATTGGTATCAACGATGAAGGGCGTCCAGCCTTGTGCTGCCTGGTAATCACCGGTGGCCAGATATTGTTTGGTGTTGAGCCAACCGATCACTGCGCCGCCTCCGCTGGTCCACAAGGTGTTGTCGGCGTCTTCGGCAAACATCAGGTGATGCGTGCCGAAGCAGGTATCGATGTGTTTGTATTCGCCGCTCTTGGGATCGTACAAACCGAGCTGACGATTGTTGCCTTCGAGCGGGTAGGCTTTGGCCGCCGGATGATTTGAACCGGCTTTGCACCAAGCGGGATTGTCACGTGTGCGCACGCGCGCAGTGATCCACAAGCGGCCATCCTGATCAAACATCGGGTTATGCACGTTGGCGCGGGAGTCCCACGGTTGCTCTGTGCCCCAGTTGGGCGAGTCTGCTACCGGCAGATCCGGCACTGGCCCGGCATTGGGATCCATCATGGTCAGAGGCACGCGACTGATCGTATTGGTGACTGGATCAAGCACGGGCAAATAGTCATGGCTTTCTTCGAGTGAGCCATAGAGTTTGCCGTAACCGTTGACGCTTGGATTGCGACGGTCAGTTGAAACCACATCATGCAGATAAGCCGTGGGATCCGCCCAATCCCATTGCGTGATTACTACATTGCGTTCCTGCCCTTGCGGGCGTTTTGGCGCGGGCGGCAATTCACCTGCAGCAATGCGATCAGTCCAGTTGCCAAACATGTGGGTGGTATGTTCCAGCCCCATGCCGGTGATGGTGCGCGTCATAAAAACACCCGCCTGTCCGGATTGAATGCGGCGCGCCCACGCGGCCTTGCTGCTGTCATAACCGCTGAACATCGCCGGAATGGTGCGGGTGGCCTTGTTGCCGAGCTGATGACACACCACGCAGCCACCGGAAGAGATCATGCGGATGTAGTCAGCCTGCTGTTTTATCAGCGGCGAAATGCCGTTACCGGCCGGGCCGGTGCCAGGAAATTGCGATTCGTCGGGGATTTCCAGCAACGACAGCCAGTAGCCCGCCGGGTAGTAATCGGCAGCGGCCTTCGCATCCGGCGCCACCTTGGCAGTTAGATCCAGAGTCTGGCCTGCACTGGCTTTCACTTTGTCGGAATCCACCAGACCATAGCCTCTGACCCATACGTCATAGTTGGCGGTCGGCAAATCAGGAATCAGGTAATCGCCGTTGTCATTGGTAACAACGGTGCGGGCGAAGCGAGTCGGCAGATCACGGGTTTCGGCGATTACCCACACACCGGCCTCAGCACCAGCACTGCTGGTGACACGGCCATGAATGGCTTTGGCGGAAATCGCGGTGGGGGATGCAGTGGGGTCAGCAGGGCTTGCAGGGCGTTTGCTGCAGGAAGCCAGTGCAATGCAGGCAGCAAGAACAGAAAGGACCAACCGTGAACTGTGCGTTTTCATGACGTTGCTACCTCTGGCGGTGGAGATATGAAGCCCTGCACAGCTTAAGCAGACATCTGGCGCTGCCGCAGACTAGCAAAGTGGTTGCGCAGCGACAACAAGTGAGAACTGGCGCCGTTACGTAAGTTACTGCCGTGCTTGGAATTTGCACGATTGCGCCACGGGTTTGCGCTTGAACTTGCACTGATGCGAGTGGGACAATCCCGCTGCTTTAAGGGAACCCGCACCGACACCCTACAATAATAACTTCCTTTGCTTTTTCAGTTTGTACCGGAGGTATTTGCATGACCCGTTTCAATACCAGGACTTTGGCTGCATGCGTACTTGCAGCCACCAGCAGCACTGCCGTGATGGCCCATCACAGTGCAGCCGCGTTCACCAATGTCGAAGCCACCATTGAGGGCACCGTTACCGAATACAGCTTTCGCAATCCGCACGTCTACATGAAAGTGGATGTGAAAAAACCCGATGGCACCACCATCACAAGTGAAGTTGAGGCTGGCGCTGGCTCAGTGTTGAGCCCGTTAGGTTTCAATCGTGATTCGGTCAAGGTTGGCGACAAAGTGAGTATCGTTGGCAATCCTTCCAAAGCCAATGGCGACAAGCTTTTCCTTGGCAAAGAGCTCTACAAGGCAGACGGCACTTACTTGCCGTTGAATATTTCCTCACGCAGCACCTATCAAGAGACCGGCGCCAAAGCCACCAGCATTGCCGGCACCTGGTTTCCGCCACGCACTTCGTTTTTTGGATTTCTCGGCGGCCAAGGCAAATGGCCGGTAACCGATGAAGGCAAAGCCGCCATGGCGAAATCCTCAAGCTTGCCAACACCGCAAAAAGATTGTCAGCCGAT
>CANCGR010000361.1 GCA_947377625.1 Gammaproteobacteria bacterium
AGGCGGGGATTATTGAGCAGTGCAAATGCTTTGGGATTCATGTCCGGTGTTCAAATTGCCAAGTGGCTTGGCGGGAAATATTATTTTTTTCATGTAAACGAAGGGGCGCAAGGTTAGCCATACGCCCCCTTTATGTAAAGCCGCTAATAGGGAATTAACAGTGAAAGCAAGGCCTTGCACTGTTATGCCGCAGCGCTTCAGAACCCTGATTCTCTTATTGCTGTTATTGCCTGCCGCTTACCGGATTGTGGTAATGCACAGGGATCTCATAAACCGTCGGAAACATCGCAAATTTGAACGAAGGCGGCGCATCCGGCGGGTAGTCGGCGCTCGGGCCAGGCACGCGCCCGTTCGTCGTCTTCACCCAACCGCCGGCATAGCTGGCGCTCCAGGTGTTGTAGGCGTGGGTGGCCAGATATTTCCATTTGCCGTTTTCCTTCACTACATCGTTTTCATAGATCGCTGCCCCCATCGAAGGCCGGCCGGTGAAGCTTAGCTGCTGCATCATGCGGCTGCGCACTTTGCCAGATATGCCGTCGGGATTGACGTGAATTACCGTCTGCAAATGGATGTGGTTGCCGAGCCGGCCTTGCTGCGGCCCCTGTGCGCCGAACACTTTGAACAGCGATTCGCGCACACGTTCCCGGCCTTTATAAACACCGCGCTGTGCCAGCTCCATTGAGCCATCGACGGCAAACAGGTCGGCCAAGTCGTTCCACAGGTTTTTGTCGAGGTAGTAACCGTAGGCATTCTCGAGGTTTTCGATCTCGTGATAGTCCTTGGTTTTTTGTACCAGCGCCTCTGCTTGCGTGACGGCAGCTGCGATATCCCTGACCGCTGGCGCTGCATAGGGCGCTGGCTTGAACAGCGTAGCCGCACGACTCGCCTCAGAGGGCGCGCCCACTTTCGGATAGGTGGCTTCTTTGCCAGTTACCGGATTGGCGTAATGAAAGGCCGGCACATGGGCTTTCGGATAGATCTGGTAAACCACGGTCGGCGGTGCATCCGGTGGCAGCCCAGCCAACGGGCCGGGCGCTGGCTGCGCATCGGCCGTCCAGCCCTTGTCGTAGTCAGTAATATAGGTCGGGAAGTAATGCAGGCTGGCGAATTTCCACACACCGTTTTCTTTCACGAAAGAGTTTTCGTAGATGCCATCGCTCCACTGGCCGCTCTTGCCTACTACGCCCAGCATGTCCCACTCTCGGTTGCGCGCGCGCGCTGTGCGGCCATCGGGTGCAACGGTAACAATGGTTTGCAGCTGCATGTGGTCGTTGAGCCAGCCGTCGACCAGGCCTTGCTGTGCCGGTGTTCTGCCCGCCACTGCACCGAGGTTACCGAAATACTGGCGGATACGGGCTTTGCCAACATAGACGCCCTGCTGTGCGAATTCGATGGTGGCTTTGTCGGCAAACAGATCGGCGATCTGGTCCCAGTGGGCGCGATCCAGATAGTAGCCATAGCTGCGAATCAGGTTTTCGATGTCGTGTTCATCGCTGAGCAGTTGGGCTTTTTGCAGCAACTCGCCCACGCGTGCCGACGGATTTGCGATTGACTGTGCTGCCAAGGTGACAGGCATAGTCCACACGGCACTGTCGTCACTCGCACCCGGATTCTTGTAAAGGAACGGTGTGACACACGCTTCAGGAAAACCATTGCACGCTTCTGCGTGTGGCGCATCGGCCGGATGCGCATAGGTTTGCGCGCGGCGCGGGCCGGGATTCGGATTGCCGCCCCAACCATTGGTATAGGTATCGCCGTAGTCACTGCCGTAGTCGAGCGTCTTGATTTTCCATACGCCGTTCACTTTGGCGTAGGTCATATTGTAGATGCCTTCGGCCCAGGTGCCGGCCGGGCCACCGAAACGGCCGAACATCGCCATCGCGCGCCAACGGCCTCTGCCACTCACGCCGTCAGCATTCAGATGCACGACCGGCTGCAGGTTGAGATGGTTGTAGAGTCGGTTGTCACCCAAGCCTACCTGCCCCACTTCCACAGCACCAACATTGCGATACAGATGTTCACGAATGCTGGCCTTGCCCTTGAAAGTGCCGGCAGGATAGTTGGCCACCGCATCATCGGCAAAAAAATCAGCGAGGTCAGTCCATAAACCTTTGTCGACGTAATAACCGTAGGCGCGCTGCAAACGTTTCAGCGCACTCACGTCTTCTGCATATTCCACCGACTTCGCCAACAGCTGAATACGCTGCACCAATGCTGCATCCATTTTTTGCGAAGTTGCAGCAGCAGGCTGCGTGTTAATGGGTGCTGACGCTTGTTGGCTGCTACAAGCAGCGAGCAGCATTGCAGAGGCAAGCAGTGAGGTGCGAGCGACAGTCCACATAAATTTCCTGTTATTAAGGCTGGTGCATGCCAGCCTTGCTTCAATGCTTCAGACCAACAACTGTCCATCAATTAATGGATGGGGAGCTTCTGCTAACAGATGTGCACGTCCGCAGGGAATCGACTCGGCATAACCGGGATAATTCTCCAGCGCCTCATCACGCCCCATATCCAGTGGCGGCACCTGCCCCCACTGGCGTGCGACGTTAGCCAACGCACTACTGCTGAAGGGAGCGGCAGCGAACATCACTGCAGTTCCACCCAGCACTGTCATCCGCACCGCAAACTCACGTCTTGTGAGCGATGATGTCAGCAGCTTGTTCATACAATCTTGCTCCCGCGCAATGGCAACTGCCAGGTGGGGAACCAGTTGGTATGAGTACCGCTGCGCAATCTGAACGGCAGTTTGACTACGGCGACTGCACCTTCTTCCATGCGCATCGCGTCAACGATGTGCAACTCGGAAGTCATGTCGGCATAGTTGTTGGCGATGCCGAGCAAGTAGCCGTCGCCTTCTGCGCCATTTTTTGTGCGCGGTGCAAACATGCATTCTTGCAGGCCATGCGTGTCGCCGACAAAGAACGTGCTGGCCTTGCCGGTACGTACATCCAGCTTCTGGTATTCATTGGTGACGCGGCCAGCAAGATTGCCACCGGCTTGTGTGTTGTACGGGCGATCAGTGTTGCGATTACCCACGAAGCAATATTTGTAATCGAGCGACAGGAAGCGATCATCCATACGCGCCAGCGGTGAGTTCGCCACCGACACCAGCTCTTCGGAAAACTGGTCTTTTTTGGAATTCAGATCAAAGGTCCAGCGACTGATATGCGACGGCGTGGTTTCACCATCGGAGACCGGCAGTTCCATCGTGATCTTGTTGCCGCGATCGGTGGCGTTGAGGAAGTGCAAGGTGTTGCGCGCGGGGCCGCGGAACCAGCGGATGTCTTTGACATCGCCATCGCGCGGGATCACTGCCACCATGGTTTCCTTGTCGCCGGCCCATTCCCACATGGGCTCGCCGGTGCGCAGGCGTGCTTCACTGGTGGTGCGTGTGACCAGCGGCACCAGGATATGTTTCTGCGTGATCGTCATGTCGTGCATGATGCCGACGTACGGTGCTTTGAATTTCCATTCCTTCGTGACCACGCCTTGTGGGCTGATGGTGCACACATATACATCGTCGCTCAGCATGCCGGTGGCTTGATAACCGTAGGCAATCATCTCGCCGGTGACCGGATCAATCTTCGGGTGCGCCGAACAAGTCTTGCTCTTGTACTGGCCGTTGTAGTCGAAGCCGCCAGCGATGGTGTCGAGTGAGTAAGGATCGATTTCATACGGCAGGCCGTCTTCTTTGTAGACCAGCATGTGGCCGCTGTGCCAATAGATATGCGTGTTGGCAGCGCTGCGGTCGATGTTGGCTACGCTTGGATCATCGGTGTAGGGGTTGCGATACACACCCCACAGGCGTTTGCGTTCGAGCTTTTCTTTTTCCAGGCGTGCGGTTTTTACGAAGCGTGAGCGGAAATCCACGGAACCATTTTGAAAACGGAACAAGCTGACGTGGCCATCGCCGTTGAAGCCGGTGGGCCATTCGTTATTGGGCGGGCGATAAACGAAATCGCATTGCACACGGTAGAAGTGGCCTTGCAGATCGGAAGGAATCTTGCCCCAGACTTCGCAGTCGTAGACATCGGCTTCGAAGCGCGTGGGGGCGTTGAAGCCGGGGGGGAACATTGGGTGTTTGCGGAAATC
>CANCGR010000362.1 GCA_947377625.1 Gammaproteobacteria bacterium
TAACCCAGCGACAGCGACAGCATGAACACAGTAATGATGCTGCCCCACACGTAAATACTGCTGCCAAAATAGGGCGCCAGAATGCGGCCGCCCAACAGCTCAATGGCCATGATGATGAAGCCGCTGATAAACGCCAGGCACAACACCAGGGTGTTGTGATGAGGAGGGCTGGCTGGGGCGGGTGTAAGGCTGGACGAAGCTGACATTGAACGGGGTTCCCATGAATCGCTGGCAGTATAGCAAAGCCCCTGCCGTTACGAGCCTGTGCCATTCAGTGAAAATTTGGTCAGCGGCCCTTGCTTGTGATATTGATGGATGGCGCCCGGTTGAGGCGCCAATAATAAAAGGGAGACAACCATGGAAAGCCTGCTGAATATCATTCTAAGTCCCGCCGGTGTGATCCTGCTGCTGGTGATTGTGACGCTCAAATCCGGCATCAAATTCGTGCCACAGAACCGCGCTTACGTAGTGGAACGCTTTGGCAAATTCCACGGCACCAAAGAGGCGGGCCTTAATTTCATTGTGCCGTTCATTGATCGCATTGCCGCCGACCGCTCGCTGAAAGAGCAGGCGGTGGAAGTGCCGAAGCAGGGCGGCATCACCAAAGACAACATTTCACTCTCAGTCGATGGCGTGCTGTATTTCCGCGTGCTGGATCCTTACAAGGCCACCTATGGTGTCGACAACTACATCTTCGCCGTCACCCAGCTGGCGCAGACCACGATGCGCTCTGAACTCGGCAAGATCGAACTCGACAAAACCTTTGAAGAGCGCGAACTGCTGAACACCAACATCGTGGCGTCGATCAATGAAGCCTCGGCCGCGTGGGGCATTCAGGTGATGCGCTATGAGATCAAGGACATCGTGCCGCCCGCGTCGATCATGGATGCGATGGAAGCGCAGATGAAGGCTGAGCGCGTGAAACGTGCGCAAATTCTCGAATCCGAAGGTGATCGGCAGGCAGCCATCAACGTGGCGGAAGGCCAGAAGGCCTCAGTGGTGCTGGCAGCCGAAGGTCAGAAAGAAATGCAGGTATTGCGAGCGCAAGGCGAAGCACAGGCGATTCTTGCCGTGGCGGCCGCGCAGGCCGCCGCGCTGCGCCAGATCGGTGAAGCTGCCGACACCAATGCCGGCCAGAAGGCAGTGCAACTTGACCTTGCTACCAAGGCCATCGCCGCACGCCATGCCATCGCCAAAGAAAGCACCGTCGTGCTGCTGCCCGATGGCGCCAGCGAAGCGTCATCGGTAGTGGCGCAGGCAATGACGATCATCAATCAGCTCAACAAAGGTAATAGCAGCAACAAGTAGTGAGGTCATGAATCATGAGCATATTCACTGAAAATCTTGCCAGTACGCTGATCGTGCTGGGCTTTGTGATGCTGGCGCTGGAAGTCGTGGTGTTTGGCTTCTCGGTCTTCATCCTGTTCTTCCTGGGCCTGGCCTGCATAGTCAGCGGTGCATTGATCTGGACTACGCTGCTGCCCAATAGCCTGGGTGTTGCCTTCAGTCTGATCGCGTTCTTCACGGTAGTATACGCAGTAACGCTGTGGAAACCGCTGAAAAAAATGCAGAACAGCGGCATCAACCATGAAGTGAAAGGTGACTTTATCGGTCACAGTTTTGTGCTGGCCAGCAACTGCTCAGTCTCTGAAGCCAGCACCCATCGCATGTCAGGTGTCGACTGGAAAGTGCACAGCAAGCATCCGATTGCGGCGGGCACCATGGTGCAAGTCGTCAAAGTCGATGTGGGCGAGCTCACTGTCGCGCCGAAGTAAGTTTTCATCGGGCTGTGCCCATATTTGCAATAACGCTGGTTTTCACAGCAGTTTTCGTGAGTTGCTTCAAAGTTCCGGCTTTCCTGCGTCAACGGATCCATGCTTGCGGCGTTAGGATGTCTACCCCACCACAAGACGTTGGAGAATGCATGCTGCGGCGTGTTGCATGGATCTGCCTGCTACTGTTGGCCAGCCCGGTGTGGGCGGTGACCAGCGGGCTGGCCGTGCTTGCCACCGGCGCTACCGACAACAAGAGCTACAGCGCCAAATTTGCCATCGGCCTCACCGTGGATGGTGGCAACAGTTGGCAAAGCTCAGCCAATCTCAATCAAACAATTACTATCAAGGCCAGTCTTGATCCCGACCCCGCTCATGTTGGCCAAAAGGGCGATGTGTTCGTCGTTGAGTGGTATGCCGGCAAATTCACCCAGCTCACCAGTGGCGGCAACTGGCAAGCGTGGTCTGGCAATATCGCCGAGCTGAAACCGCTGCTGGATGATGTGGTGCTGGGCGCCACGCAGGAAGTAACTATCTACCAGGGCGGCATCTCAACGGCCGGCGAGCATCGCTTGTATGTGGGCTATTTGCCGGCGAGTTCGACTGCGCTGATCTACAGCACAAGCCCCGCCATCTTCCAGTTCAAGGCCGCTGCGGTTGATCCACTCACCTATTTTCAAACCCAGGTGTTCGACAACATCGTGTTAAGCAAGTGTTCCATTTGCCACAACGAGAGCGCCACCGCAGTGGCCGCCAGCAGCCGTTTGCATTTCAACAAGGATGCCGGCAGCCAGCCGAATTACGACATCTTCGCCGCGTTCTATAAACAGCTGCCTGATGCCTACACCTATGTGCTGAGCAAGGTAAGTGGCGGCAGTGCGCATGGCGGCAGCATTCAGCTGCCGCTGGGCGGCACTGATTACCAGACCATGGCGGGTTTTCTCGATCTGCTGGGTGGTGGCACTGGCACCACTACGCAAAGCAAGCAGGCCTTGTTTGACGGTGTCACCAACCAAATTGGCACTGACACCTTGCGCGATGCATCCCTGTTACTGGCCGGTCGCCTGCCTACCTTGGATGAAACAGCCACCGTTACTGCCGACGGTGATGCGGGTCTCAAGAAAGTCTTGATTGCGCTGATGCAAGGCCCGCACTTCCACAAGTTTCTCAAGGATTCCGCCGATGACCGGCTTTTTCTGCGCGGCAATGAAGATTTCAATCTGATGGACGATTGCCCCACATGTTTCCCGCCGCTCAATGCGCAGTACTGGAGCTTGAAAGACAAGTCTGACCAAAGCGGCACTGCGGTGGATAGAGGTTTACTCAACCTGTGGGTGAACCAGCTGAACTACAGTGCGGTGGAGTCACCGCTCGAGTTGATCGCTTATGTAGCAGAGAACAACAAACCTTATTCGGAAATTCTTACTGCCGACTACGACATGCTGACACCACTGCTGAACGCAGTAGTAGGCGGCACTGCAGTCTTTGCGGCAGGCGCGAGTGCCGTGGATTTTCAACCGGGCCGCATGAAAGGCTATTACCTGCGCGACAGCACCACTGTGTTGCAGCAAGTGCCGGGCGCCGCCTTGCCGCGTATGACCACGCCGCCCAAACTGGTGATCAGTTATCCGCATGTGGGTGTGCTCAGCAGCAAGTCCTTCCTGAGTCGTTATCCTACTACTGCCACCAATCGCAATCGCGCGCGTGCGCGCTGGACCTACTACAACTTCCTCGGTGTCGACATTGAAGCGCTCGCCAAGCGCACCACTGATCCGGTGGCGTTGGCAGACACCAACAACCCGACCATGAACAACCCGGCCTGCACTGTTTGCCACAGCGTGGTCGACCCGGTGGCCGGCACCTTCCAGGATTTCAACGACAGCGGCATCTACCGAAGCTCGAACAACGGCACCGATTCGCTGGATCGCTTTTACAAGTCGCCACAAACCGGCCCCAAGCTTTACGTCAACGGCGACACCTGGTATCGCGACATGCGCGTGCCGGGCTTTGAAGGCGCCACCGCCGGCTCAGGCAATACGCTGCGCTGGCTGGCCGATCAAATCGTCAAGGACAAACGCTTTGCCACTGCCACCGTGCGCTTCTGGTGGCCGGCAGTGATTGGCGCGGAAATATTGAAATTGCCGGAAGCCACTGAAGACGCCAACTATGCAGCCAAGCTCACAGCCTATGAAGCGCAGCAGAGCGAGATCAATGCGCTCACTGACAAATTCGTGGCGTCCGGTCTGTCAGTGAAAACGCTGTTGGCCGATTTGGTGCTGAGTCCCTGGTATCGGGCCAA
>CANCGR010000363.1 GCA_947377625.1 Gammaproteobacteria bacterium
AGCCGTCATCACTGATTTTCAGCTGCAGCTCATCGCTGTGGCAGTTGAGAATGATGCGAATGTTGCGCGGTTGTGCATGGCGCACGGCGTTGATCACGGCTTCCTGCGCGATGCGCAACAACGCGTGTTCATGTTCAGGTGGCAAGCCGGTGGCACCGCCGCCCTCGAACGCGGAATTGATACGGTCGGCAACGGTAGAGCGCTCGGCCAGCTGACGCAGCGCCAGCTCCAGCCCGCCCGGGCGGGCGTGCTCATCCGGGCGCAGCGCCAGCACTGAACGCCGCGCTTCCGCCAAACCTTCGCGCGCAATGGCGCTGATACGGGTGAGCACCGATGCCAGCGGCGAACCTTCGACCTGTTCTTCGGCAGCACCCAGCTGCATCAGAATGCCGGTAAAAGCTTGGGCCAGACCGTCATGAATTTCGCGGCCCATGCGAATACGTTCAGCCAGTACTGCCGCCTGATTGGCGGAAAAAAACAGGCGCTTCATGCCCATCGCCAGCGTGACTTGTTGGCCGAGGGTAACCAGCAGTTCGGCCAGCTCGGAACTGAGTGGATCACGCACCGCGAAGCCCAGACCCACGACACCCAGCGTGCGTTCGCCAAACACCAGAGGTAGCAGATAAAGGCTTTGGTGACCGGCCTTGCGGTGGCAGTCGAGATATTCCGGCCAGTCTGCCAGCACGGTGTTGTCTTGCAGCACGATGTGCAAGGGCTGCTTCAGGCTGGCAATTTGCTGGATGAAAGAAGAATTAACGTCGGGAATCGAGGCGGCAAACGGTGCCTCTTCAATGCGGCCGTCGCTTACATGGGCGCCCAGCTGCCAGATATCCGTGTCATATCCCAGCACGATGGCAGTGGCCACGCCGGCACCTACTTGTCGCGTAGTTTCCAGCAACACATGGCCGAAGAATTCCTTGGGATGACTGGCCAGATGTTCAAGATTGGCGCGCAGTGCGGCATTGGCGCGGGCCAGTTCAGCCACGCGCTGTTCGGCAGCGGCTTCGCGCTCGCGGCGCATGATTTCCAGCAAGCGTTCGCGTTGCAAGGCGGCGCCGACGATACTGGCGGCAATTTCCAGCGCCGACACCACGGCCGAATCAAACTTGCGTTCAGCGCGGAAGGTATCGAAGCCCACTACGCCAGCGTATTCGTCATCCACCAGGAACGGCACGATGATTGAACTCTTGGCATCTTCACTGGCGATGCTGCTGTCGATCCGCCACTCATCGCCGCACAGATAAACACTGCGCCCGGCGGCAAGCTCGCTGCAAAAACAATCGGAGCGGCGCATCGGCCATTGCGCGCTGGCGTCACGGTTGTCGCTGACAACAATGCCTGGTGCATTCCACTGCGACTTGATCACCAGCCAGCGGGTGCCGGCCGGATCAATCTCGGCCAGTGCCAGTGTGGTGCGGTCAACGCCGGCGGCTTCGCCAAACAGCTGCAAGACATCCGGCATGCACGACATCACATCGGAGGATTCAAGCAGCAGGCGACTGGCCTGTGCAGCGGCAGCAAGCAGATCCTCGCGTGAATGCGTGGCGGTTAGATCAGAAGTGGCAGACTTGTTTTCGGCGATGTTCATGTTCATCAGTGTAGGTCAATTGGTCGCTGCGGGTACAGTCCAGCCACCACCGAGCGCCTTGTACACAGCAACCAACGACATGGCGGTGTCGGCGCGGCTCTGCGCAAGGTTGTCTTCGGCCTCAAGCTGCGTGCGTTCGGCATCGAGCACTTGCAGAAAATCAACGATGCCGCCTTCACAACGCAGGTGCGCTAGCCGTGACGCGGTCTGGCTGGCTTCGGCGGCTTGGGCGAGCTGCTGCAAACGGTCGCGCGAGCGCGCATGAGTGACCAGTGCATCTTCTACTTCCTGCAGAGCGCGCAGCACAGTCTGTTCATAGGCGGCCAGCGCGCCGTCGTTGCGGGCGCGTGCCGCTTCTATCTGCATGCGCACATGGCCAAGGTCCAAGGCTGACCACGAAATGCCAGGAGCGATGAGCCGGGTGCCGGTGCCGGTTTTGCCAAGATCGTCGAAACTGCCAGCGGCGTAACCGATATTGCCGATCAGGTTCACATGCGGAAACAGATCAGCCACAGCTACACCGATCTGCGCGGTGGCGGCAGCCAGCCTGCGCTCGGAGATGCGAATGTCAGGGCGCCGCCGCAACAGCTGCGCAGGGTCGCTGACATTGGTCATCTGCGGCACCACCGGCAGTGCAGTCGGCAATTCAAGCTGCCTGCGCAGTGCTTCCGGCTCATGGCCGGTCAGTACACTGATGCGATGGATGGTGCGCGCTACTGCAGCTTCCAATGGTGCAACTGACGCGCGTGTCAGCGCCAGTTGCGCCGTGGCGCGTGCGGTATCCAGTTCGGTGCCGCGGCCGGCGTCGAGTCTTGCTTGCGTGAGTGACAAGGTTTCTCTCTGGTTCGCAACGTTGCGGCTTGCCACCAGCAGACGCTGTTGATTGCCGCGCAACTCGAAGTAACTGCGCGACAGTTCGGCACTGACCACCACTTGCGCATCGAACAAGCTGGCTTGCGCCGCCTGCAATTGCGCGTTGCTCGCCTCCAACTGACGACGCAAGCCACCAAACAAGTCGAGTTCCCAGAATGCATCGAGGCCGGCATGGTAGCCGTCACTGTCACGTGCACCGCCGCCAGCTTGCGATTGCGACAGACGCTGGTCGGCATAGCCGGCTTGTGCGGTAATTTTCGGTCCCAGATCAAGACGAGACGCACCACGCAAGGCGCGCGCTTCATCGAGTCGTGCCACCGCAATGCGCAAATCATGGTTCGCATGCAGCGCATCAGTCACCAGCGCCGACAGGGTGGTGTCACCAAACACCGTCCAGAATTGCGCAATGTCCTCACTGCTGTGCGTGGTGTAGACCGACGCTTCTGCGCTGGCAAATTGTGCTGGCAGTGGCAGTGCGGGTTGCTGATAGTTCGGGCCCACGGCACAGCCGGCGAGTACGCCTGCCACCAGCAAGGCCAGCGGCATTGCGAATAAGTGCTTATTCATGATTGTTCTCCACTTGTGCATTGTCCAGTTGCAGGTTCTTCAGCGGTGCGTTGCGTTGTTGCATCAGCACATAAAACACCGGCGTGAGCAGCAGGCCGAACACCGTAACGCCGATCATGCCGGCGAACACTGTTGCCCCCATGGCCCTGCGCACTTCGGCGCCGGCGCCATGCGCCAGCACCAGCGGCACCACGCCCATGATGAAGGCGAATGACGTCATCAGGATCGGTCGCAAGCGCAAGCGTGCGGCTTCCAGCACCGCCTTGGTGGGACTCATGCCAGACTCCTCATGCAAGTGCTTGGCAAATTCCACGATGAGGATGGCGTTCTTGCACGCGAGTGCCACCAGCACCAGAAAGCCGACTTGCGTAAACACGTTGTTGTCGCCGCCTTGCACCATCACGCCAGCCAGTCCTGCCAGCAAAGCCAATGGCACGATCAGGATGATCGCCAGCGGCAAGCGGAAACTTTCGTATTGCGCCGCCAGCACCAGGAACACAAACAGCAAACACAGCGGGAACACGAGTAATGCGGTGCCGCTCGCGGTTTGCTGCTGATAAGCCAGCTCCGTCCATTCGAAACTCATGCCGGCTGGCAAGGTGTCGTGCAGTATTTGCGTGATCGCAGCTTGTGCTTCACCCGAGCTGTGGCCGGGTGCGGGGCCACCCGTGATATCGGCAGAACGGTAGGCGTTGAAGTGTTCGACAAAATCGGGGCCAAAGGATTGAGTCAGTTGCACCATCGAACCCAGCGGCACCATGTTGCCTTCCGCGTTGCGTGCCTTGAGCGCGAGGATGTCCTGTTTGTCGTTGCGGAACTGTGTATCGGCCTGCACCATCACGCGATAGGTGCGCCCGAACCGGTTGAAGTCGTTGACGTAGGCCGAGCCCATGTAGGCCTGCAAGGTTTGGAACATGTCGGTCAGTTGCACGCCCTGCTGTTTTACTTTGACACGGTCAACATCGACACTGATCTGCGGCACGTTCACCTGATAGGTGGAGTTCATGCCCACCAGCACCGGGTTCTTCGCCGCCTTT
>CANCGR010000364.1 GCA_947377625.1 Gammaproteobacteria bacterium
CACGCATTTACCCCGGCGATCGGATCGATGCCACTGGTACCAACGCCATAAAGCACCTGTGCGGCCCTGATGTCATCTTCACGCGGGTAATTCAAATTGTTGTAGGGATTCGCATACATGACAGAAAAGGGATTTTCCGAATGCCCCAACCCGATCAAATGCCCGAATTCGTGTACAAGTGTGCTGACCACATCCAGATCGCTCTTCCAGGAACTGGCGTCGTCATTGAGTTTCACTTCACCGTCGTAAAACGGGTAATAACCCAGATTCTGGTCGTAGTTGCCGAAATCCGGCCCGGCCAGGCCGGCGAAGCCGTTGGATTGCGTCCAAAAGATGCGGATCAGTCCGTCCTGCGCACTGGTGCTCAGCGCAGAATCGTCTGGCGCATTGGAATCGCTCGCGACCAGCTGAAACTTGATGCCACAAATCAGCTCCCATTGTGCTGCCGCTTCCTTGATCAGGCTTTCCATCTTGCTGATGTTGAACTGCGCAGGCGCACCGTCGGGGTCATAGACCAGTTTTACGCTGGTGTTCCAGCGGCCGAAGGCATCGTTGATGCCAAGCGCCGGGTAAAGATCATGCTTGCTGCCGGTGTCGTATCCTCCCTCGTAGGCTATTGCCAGCTGTGGCGCCAATGCTGGTAACAATGTTGGCAACAACAGCCAGGCGACCGTAGCAATCCGCCTGCTTACTGTTCGCAAATAGCGGGTCAATCTTGCAAAAATCATCTGGCTGGCTCCTGAACCCAAATCTGTACTCACTTGTGCTTTTATCGCATCGCCTTGCCGCCATTACAACATGCAACGAATGAGCTTGGGCAGCGGCTTTCACAATGCCCTTGGCTGCGTGTAACATCCTCACAGATTCATTCTGGACCCACGCCCCATGCAGTTCACCGGCTCCCATATTCTTGGTATCAATCAGTTCGACCAACAGGATGTGGAGTATTTGTTCAAGGTAGCCGATGCCATGCAGCCCTATGCCCAGCGCGAGAAGCGCACGCGCGTGCTGGATGGCGCCATTCTGGGCAATTTGTTTTTTGAACCATCCACCCGCACCCGCGTCAGCTTTGGCTGTGCCTTCAACCTGCTGGGTGGCCATGTGCGTGAAACCACCGACATCAAGACCTCGTCCATCAGCAAAGGTGAATCTTTGTATGACACTGCGCGGGTCATCAGCGGCTACAGCGACGTGATTGCGATGCGACATCCGGTGGCCGGCTCGGTGGAAGAATTCTCGCGCGCCAGCCGCGTGCCTGTGATCAATGCCGGTGACGGCCCGTCCGAACATCCGTCGCAAGCCCTGCTCGACCTCTACACGATACGCAAGGAACTGGGCATTCAGGAACCAGTCGAAAATCTGCGCATTGCCATGGTGGGAGATCTCAAGCATGGCCGCACCGTGCACTCGCTCAGCAAACTGTTATGCCTGTATCGCAACATCCATTTCACGCTGGTATCGCCGCGTGAACTGCGTATGCCGGCCGAGATCGTTGATTATTTGCGCAGCCAAGGTCACACCGTGGTGGAGACCGACAACATGCAAACCGGCCTCAACAACAATGACACGGTTTATCTGACCCGCATCCAGGAGGAACGCTTTTCCAACCAGGCCGAAGCTGATCTCTACCGTGGCCGCTTCCGGCTTAACGAAGCCATCTACACCCAGCACTGCAAACCCAACACCGTGATCATGCATCCGCTGCCGCGTGATTCACGCGCCGAAGCCAACGAACTCGACAACGATCTCAACCAGCATCCGAGCCTGGCCATCTTCCGCCAGACCGACAACGGCGTGCTGATCCGCATGGCACTGTTCGCTTTGACACTGGGCGTGGCCGAAGAAGTACACAAACACTCGGAAACTGTCAGCTGGTTCACCGCCAAGCGTTTCAACAGCCCGCCCCCGATCCAATCTTAATACCCTCTTTCAACCCAGGAGCATCCCATGGACATCGACATCAAAGTATTACTGAAGGAAATGGTGGACGCAGACGGCTCCGACCTTTTCCTCACCGCCGGGGCAGCACCCAGCATGAAAGCATTTGGCAAGATGGTGCCAATGCGGGAAGAAAGATTTGCCGATGGCGACGTCAAGAAAATCGCCTACGGCATCATGAATGAAGAACAGCGCGGGTTGTTCGACAAGAGCCCAGAGATGAATATGGCGATCATGCACGATGGCATTGGCCGCTTCCGCGTCAATATCTTCCAGCAGCGCGGCGAAGTGGGCATGGTGTGCCGCACCATCAAGACCGACATTCCCGATTTCCGCAAACTGGGTCTGCCGGAAATGCTGACGCAGCTGATGATGAACAAGAACGGGCTGATTCTGTTTGTCGGCGGCACCGGCTCCGGCAAATCGACCTCGCTCGCATCGCTGATAGATTTCCGCAACCAGAACTCCTCGGGGCACATCATCACCATCGAAGACCCGGTAGAGTTCGTGCATCCGCACAAGAAATGCATCGTCAACCAGCGCGAAGTGGGTGTCGATACCAAATCCTATGAGGAAGCGCTGAAGAACACCTTGCGTCAGGCGCCGGATGTGATCCTGATCGGCGAGATCCGCTCGGCCGAGACGATGGAACATGCACTGGCCTTCGCTGAAACAGGTCACTTGTGCCTGTCTACCTTGCATGCCAACAACGCCAACCAGGCCCTCGATCGCATCATCAACTTCTTTCCGGAAGAGCGGCACAAGCAGCTGTTCCTTGATCTCTCCCTGAACATGCGCGGCATTATTTCGCAGCGTCTGATTCCTACCATCGACGGCAAGCGCGCCGCCGCCATCGAAATCCTGCTCGGCACGCCGCGCATCGCCGAACTGATCAAGGGCGGCAAGGTCGAGGAAATCAAGGAAACCATGGAAAAATCCGAAGGTGCCGGCATGCGTACCTTCGACTCCGCGCTTTATTATCTCTACCGCGAAGGCAAGATCACGATGGAAGAAGCGTTGCGCAATGCCGACTCGAAGAACAACCTGCGTTTGAAGATTTCGCTGGCAGAATCCGATGCCGGCATGCAGAAAGAGTCTGATCTCTCCGGCGGCCTCTCGCTGGTATCGAAAGACAACAAGGGGCACTGAGTTTTGGAATTTCTGCAGTTGGTTATCGGTTTTATCCTGCACGTCGACCAGCACCTGCTGGAACTGTTCAATCAATACGGGCTGTGGATTTACTTTATCCTGTTCCTGATCATCTTCTGCGAAACAGGTTTGGTAGTAACCCCACTGTTGCCGGGCGATTCGCTGTTGTTCGCCACCGGCGCGCTGATTGCCGGCACCACGCTCAACGTGCACACGATGGCGCTGACGCTGGTCAGTGCGGCGATCCTCGGCAATGTCATCAACTACACGATAGGCCGCTTTTTCGGCGCGCAACTGTTCCGCAATCCGGATTCACGCTGGTTCCGTCGCGATTATCTGCTGCGCGCCCAACAGTTCTTCGCCAAATACGGCGGCCGCGCGGTAGTACTAACCCGCTTCGCCCCCATCATCCGCACCTTCGTCCCGTTCGCTGCAGGCATGGGCGGCATGAACTATCCGCGTTTCCTAAGCTACAACGTCGTCGGTGCAGTGGCATGGGTGGGCTTGTTTCTTTATGCCGGCTACTTCTTCGGCAATCTGCCGCAAGTGCGTTCCAACTTTACGGCGTTGATTCTCGGCATCGTGGTGCTTTCGTTCGTGCCAGTTGTTGTTGAATGGTGGCGGGCTCGCAAGGCTTAAATGCTCAGTGCACAGCCTTGGGCCGGTCCCCGGAATTTTCATGGCGAAGGCCGACTGCGATGAAACATCAAAAGCGCCAGCGGCACTCGTTGATGTTTAACGTCAATGTTCGCGCGTTGAAAAGAACCGCAGCTCAGGCCAGCGCTCTATAGTGAGACTGAGATTGACACGAGTCGGTGCCAGATAAGTGAGATGGCCACCACCATCGACTGCAATGTTCTCGAACGCCTTGCGTTTGAACTCTTCGATTTTGACAGGGTCGCCTTCAACCCAGCGCGCCGTGTAGATGTTTACCGGCTCATACATACAATCCACGTTGTATTCATCTTTCAGCC
>CANCGR010000365.1 GCA_947377625.1 Gammaproteobacteria bacterium
AACTTGCCCAGTGCACGCGACAACTCCAGATCTTCCAGCAAGCCGTGTACGACCCAACTTACTTCATCGTCACGGTAGGGACGGATATCGTCAAATTCATGCATGGGTACAACCGACGGCCAGAACAGGCGTCGATTCTATGAAATAAACCGCCCCTTAGGGAGCCAAAGGCAGTGTCTTTACAGCATTTTTAGGCAGGGTCAGCAGCACCTGCACACCACCTGATTCGCCGTTATGCCATGCAATGGTGGCGCCCAGTTCCGCAGCACGCGCACGCAGGCTGTGGCCGCCGCCGCCAGCCGGCTGACCCGGGCCCAGCCCACCGCCATTGTCAGTCAATCTGAAACGCCAGCCCTCGCCCACCGGCATCACGTCAAAACTCACTTCAGTGGCACCGGAATGACGGATGATGTTGCTGACCAGCTCACGGAAGATCCGGCTCAGGTGATAGTTCTGGTCGGAACTCAATTCCCAATCAAGCTCTTGCTCCGGCTGCCACCAGCCCAGCGTGATGCCGAGACTGTGCAGCCGCAGCTGCATTTCTTCTTTCAGATCCTGCAGGAAAGCATCGAAGCGCATGCCGGGGTTGTTCACCCTGGCCACTGCATCGCGCAAACTTTCCAGCGCTGCCGAGGCCAAACCGCCGAGCCGGGTATCGCGCCCGGCGTGCGCAATCGACAACAGTTTGGAGCCAACGTCATCATGTAGATCGCGATAGATCCTGCTGCGTTCTTCCTCAGCGGCCTGCTGCATTTCTGCCGCTCTGGCACTGGCATAGACCTGCTCCAGCTGCGACTTGATCGCCGCCACCCGGTGTTCCAGTTGCTGGTTAAGCCCTTCTGCCATCGTCAACGCGCCGACGAAACGCTGGATCAACGCTACCAGGAAAATACCCTGCATCAACGGAAACGCGAACTGGCTCCAGTGATAGGACGCTTGCCAACTCAACACCGGCGCCAATACCAGCCCGTAAAGATCATGGGCATAACAGACCAGCTGGACGAAAACGATCAACACCATAAACGGCATTTGACGGGTGTTCTGCAGGCTGCGCTTGACGCCTTCATATTGCAGGAGCAGTACGAACACGATACCCACTGAGTGCAGCAGATAGGCTGTCATCCACCAATAGGGCAACAACGCCAGCAAATGCCAGACGCTGGCAAACAGCAAAAAATAGCGATGTATCCGAAATTGCAGCGGTTTGTGGATGCCAAACCAGTTGGCAAGGAACAGGCTCAGCGAATAAATCCACCCATCAATGCCCACGTGTACCAACGGCAACCACCAGCGGTCAGGCAGCGGCGTCTGGTAGATCACCATGTGATACAGGATCAGCATCCAGCAGCTCGACACCAGCGCAAATTGCCAATAGAGCTGTTCCTGCCGGCGCAAACACCACAGCAACAAACTCAGTGCAGTCACCAGAAACCCGAAACTAAGCAGCCATTGGTTTAGGGTGATCTGCATGAAGAAACGCTCTTCGTGCAACTCTGACAAGGCCTGGTAATCACCCGCCAGCAAGCCGGTGAACACACCGCCCAGACGACTGCCTTGCAGACGCACCAGCACTTCGTTGTCACCGGCATGCCAGTTGCTGTTCTGCACGGCGATCAGCAGTGGATGATTCCATGCTGCCGTATCCCACCCTTGTTGATGACTGTCGCCGCCGAGATATTCCCCGTTGAAATACAAATCCAGTGACTTGGTATAACGATAGAAATACACACCTTGCAGCGCTTGCGATTGCGGCTGTTGCAGGTGGGTGCGAAACCAGTACACCGCGTTGGAGCGGGCTGGATCGGCATAACGGGTCGCAAGCGGTAATTGGAAAGGTTGCCAGTTGGCGGAAGCAGCTGGCGGCGCCTTGCTGTCACTGATCAGAAAATCAAATTGGGTAGCGACTTGCAGACGCCCGGGAATGTCCTGATAGCTGCAACTGCCAATCAAAAGCAGTAACACCAGCACCAAGACTTGCCTGCTTGCCATCATGAAGCCTTCGCTGAGTGAACTCTTCACAATGTTGGCACGCAAGTTAGCTGGGAGAAAGAAATTCTAAGTGGAAAATTTTATTCACCAATCCCCCGAAAGGGTTGGCCCGGCCTGGTTTCCTCAGTATGGTTGGCTTGTATAAATGCAGAGCGTCTTTTTCATGTATTCCTCAGGCCTTGCCTTGATAGTTGAAGACAATCCTGATGCAAGGGAGTGGTTGGGCAAATGCCTGAGCGAAGCCTTCCCCGCTTGCCAAATCGAAAGTGCCGACAGCTATGCGGCCGCTACGGCACTGATTGGCAAACACAGGTTCAGTCTGGCCTTGATTGACTTGCGCCTGCCTGACGGCAATGGTCTGGACCTGATCAAGCTGCTGCGCACGGTCAATGTGGAGTGTCAGGTGGTGGTAGCCACTATCTACGATGACGACAAGAACCTGTTTGCCGCGTTGAAAGCCGGCGCCCAGGGCTACATTCTCAAAGACCAGGACAAGGACAAGATCATCAGCCATCTGCTGGGGCTGCAACATGACCGCCCCGCCCTCTCGGCCGCCACCTCCAAACGGCTGATCAGCCATTTCAACCAGCAAGGCAATGATTTGACTGACTACAAATTGACTGCGCGCGAGCATGAAGTGCTGGTCATGCTCAGCAAGGGCTACACCATCGAAGAAACTGCCGATGCACTGAAAATTGCGGTAGAAACCGTGCGCGGCTATGTCAAATCGCTCTACAGCAAACTCAACATCAACAATCGCGCCGAGCTGACGCTGGTTGCCGTGCGACTGGGGTTGGCCAGCTGATCAGTTGGCGTTGTATTGCAAACCGTAGCGACCAGCCAGTTCACTGGCATAAGCGCGCAAGGCCTGCTGAATATCTGCCGGAACCGGCCTTTCACTGTCTGACAACAAGCGTTCAAATTCGGCAAGACCGACACCGGCCCCCGGCTCTTCCCCGAGCAGACGTTGCCGGCAGTGCGCTTGCCATTGCATTTGCTCGCCTGCACTGAGTGTGTCGGGAAAATTGCGCGCACGATAGCGGAACAACAGTTCAGGCAAGCGCGCATCTTGCAGTTGCGTGGCCAACGCAGGCAATTGCTCGGGCCGCGCTTCACGAATACGCTGCATCAGTCGCTTGTCATGATCACCGAAGAAGTTGCCGCCGTAGAGCATCAAATCAGGATTGGTTACTGGTGGGCGCTCGGGCTCAGTGAACACTTGTTGCAGCGTTTGCGTAAGCCCAAGTTTGGCGCGGATTTGTTCCCTGCGTTTTTGCACCAGCGGCAAATCGAGCTGATAGCGGGTCACGACATCAACGGTAAGCACTGACAGCGGCGCCAGCGCCGGGCAACGATTGATATGAACCGTCTTGATCGGTATGCGCTCTTCACCTTCGGGCCGCTGGGCTGAAGTCTGGAACAGACGCCGTTGCAGTTCTGCCACATCCAAATCCAGCCAGCTAGCCGGATCGGCCAACAGATCAACCACGATGACACCATTGGCATTCACGGGATGACGACACAGCGGCAATACCAGACCCAGGCAGCCACGACTGGCCGCGAACATGCGCGACACATGCACCACCGGTTCCTGCTTGTGCAGATCCAGCAATGGCAGCACACGGTGTTTGTTGCGCAACTGGAACAGGTAATCGTACAGCTTTGTTTGTTTTTGCCTGACCAGTTTGGCGATGGCGATAGTGGCACGCACATCGACCAACGCATCATGGGCGCCGGCATGGTCAATGTTGTTGGCCTGCGTGAGTGACTCAAGCCTGAAGCTCGGGCTGCCGTCGTCATGCAAGGGCCAGTGGATGCCATCCGGCCGCAGGGCCTGTGTCATGCGCAGCACATCAATCAGATCCCAGCGCGAGTTGCCGTGCTTCCACTCGCGTTCATAGGCATCATGGAAATTGCGATAAAACAGATGCCGCGTCACTTCATCATCAAAACGCAAACTGTTGTAGCCCACACCACAGGTGCCCGGCTCGGCCAGCTCGCGCTGGATGTGTGCACAGAACTGCGCTTCATTCACGCCATGTACGAGTGCGTGCTGCGGTGTGATATGGGT
>CANCGR010000366.1 GCA_947377625.1 Gammaproteobacteria bacterium
ATGATTTCGCTACGTTCCACCCAACGCGGGTCATTGACAAGCAAGGCCCCGCCTTCGCCGGATATGATGTTCTTGGTCTCGTGAAAACTGTAGGTGCCGAAATGGCCCATGCTTCCCAGCGGACGCCCCTTGTATTCAGACAGAACACCCTGGGCTGCATCCTCAATCACCAACAGGTCATGCTGTCGGGCAATGGCAGTGATTGCATCCATCTCACATCCCACACCTGCGTAATGCACAGGGACTACTGCCACGGTCTTTGCGGTGATCGCTGCTTCTATCAGTTGCTCATCAATATTCAGCGTGTCTTCCCTGATGTCGACAAACACCGGGACAGCCCCGCGCAACACAAAAGCATTGGCAGTTGAAACAAAGGTAAATGAGGGAATGATGACTTCGTCACCAGGGCGGATGTCTGCCAGTATTGCTGACATCTCCAATGCTGCGGTGCAAGAGTGCGTCAACAAGGCCTTGGTGGTGAAAGTCTGCTTTTCCAGCCATGCCTGACATTGCTTGGTAAACAGGCCGTCTCCTGCCAATTGTCCCAAGGCGTGAGCCTGGGCAATGTTGTGGAGTTCGCTGCCTGAAATGAATGGTTTGTTGAATGGAATTTTCAAGAGAATTTACCAATATCCGGGTTGAACATGATTACACTGGCCGGGTTCTATCCTGCTCATGCTGCTGCAACAAGTGGCGCATTACGCTCACCAGTGGCAACTCCTGACGCACCGCTGCCGCTCCTGATTGCAATGCCAGTGCGGTAGTGACAGCCGCCGCCAAATGCTGCGTGTGCTGGCACACCACAATCTTGCCAGCTCGCTCCAATTCAAGCGCAAACTCCAGCTGGTGATCATCGACATGCTCATGATGCAACGAGAGCCGAGGCACTACTACCGGCACTTTACCGGCGCGTATGGCATTGATTACTGACCCGGCACCAGCATGCAGAATCAACACCTTTGCTGCCACAACATAACACTCAAAAGCCTCCATACCCAGATAATCTACACACTCACAAAGAGGTGCAGTGAAGCCTTTGGCAGCACCATATTGAATGATGACCGGCTGTGGCAACCGGGCGGCGATGGCAGCAACCGCATCAAGCAAACGCGGGAACGGTTGGGTGGCATTGCCGACTGACACGAAGGTGCTCATATCAAAGCACCAGCGTATTTGCCTTTGGGAAAAAAGCGCGCCAGACCGCGCCACTGATAGAAGAAATCATCGGCCAGCCAGTACATCAGGCGGCCAGTCATCGAGGGCTTGTCGATGCGGGTGATGGTTTCAATAAACACCACCCTGATGCCAAAGCACAGCCTCCCCACCACTGCAAACGGCACCGCCGGACCGGCACCGGTACTGAGAATCAGTGAAGGGCGCAACTTGCGCAGCAGGACAAAGGCTTCCCACAGGTTGAGCAGAAAGCGCCAATCGCGTTCGGAGTGAGCGATGTAGTAAGTACGGTCTTGCATGTCAGGCGGCAGCAGTGCTTTGTCGTTCAGCACATAAAAATGCGGATATTGCTGGTAGGCCGGCAACAAGCAGCGCACCTCGGTGAGGTGGCCACCGCAGGAGCTGACGATGCAAAGCTTCACTGTCATTTCCATTCTGCCTCTGCCGACTTGCGGAATACGAATGCATGGACATTGCCCACATGCTCATCGTACTCCACCAATTCCAGCGCATTGCGTTGACCCCACAACTCGATTTCCTCACGCGTGTGGAAGGTGGCCTGCGGCGTAATGATGTAGTCGTAGAAAAAATTTTTGGCACCGTGCCAAGTGCGTTTGCCACGCGATTTCACTTTGTGGACAAGGTAATAAAGCGGCAACAGCGTTAGATGAATCAGCAAGTTGCCCCACCCTCGTCGTTCGAGCCAGCGGATCGGACGACCCAGCCAAGTGTAAACATAGTAATAATAGCGACGACGCCGATAAACCCCCAGATACAACATGCCGCCCGGAATCAGTACACGGGCCAGCTCGCAGAATGACCGCCATGCATCCGGTGTGTGATGAATGACACCATCGGATACCACTGCCGCAAAACTGGCATCACGCAGCGGCAAATCAAGATTGCTGGCCCGTACAAACTGGCACTGCGGAGCGCGCCGGCGCGCCAGCAATAACGAACCTGCACTGACATCGATCGCCACCACCGGAATATCGCGTTTGGCCATGAACAACGTAGCACGCCCTGGACCGCAACCGATTTCTGCCACTTGCGTGTCAGCATCAAGATATTGATTGGCAAAACGCATGAACGGCGCAGGCTGCCACTGCTCAATATTCCTTTCGTCTTCTGCAGTCAGAAAATCGAAAGGAAAATCGTCATAGTGCAGCACGGTTTCTTTTTGCAGATCTGCCTTGCTCATGGCTATTGCTTCGTTTCCTGCGTTTGCGTGAGGGATTCAATAAGTAACAGTGTCTTTTCAGCAGCAAGCTCCCAGGAAAACGCGGCAGAGCGTGCGAGACTGCCTCTAGCCTGCAGTTCATACCAGTGCGGATCATCGACCAGCCGGCTCAGCAGTGCCGCCAACGCGTCGGCATCGCTGGCCGCAAACACTGCACCCGCCTCGCCTGCCACTTCCCGATTGGACGGTGTATCGGCAATACATAACGGTAGCCCGCACGCCATCGCTTCCACCAGCGGAAATCCGAATGATTCGCACAGGGATGCAAACACGAAACAATGCAGACTGCCATAAAGCGCCTTGATGCCGGCACTGTCTAGCTCTCCATGGTTCTCTATGAGTGCTGCCACACCCAGTTGCTGGGCCTGCATGAAAACAGCCCTGTTCCCGGGCTCGCCGGCATCCAGCGTAAGTACCAGCACCAGCTTGACTCCCCGCTGTTGCAGTTGCGCTGCTGCTGCCAACAGCACCGGGAAGTTCTTTTGCACTCCGGCCTTGGTGATGTACCCAACGCGCAGAGCTTGCGTGCGCTCAGGCAACACTGGCAACTTGTTATTGCCCGCCAGCAAGCCACTGCCGTGGGCGATAACCGCAATGTCGGCAAGCGCAACCCCGGTCAAGCGATTGATCTGAATTGCCAGCGCTTCGGTTTGCACCGTCAGGCAGGTCGCGCGCCGGGCAGAGTCTCGCACCCAGCGCCCTTTCATGCGCCAGCTCAAAATCGGCAACCATCCCTTGAGCTGTTGTTCGGTAAGCTGGCAAAACAGACGTGAAAAATGCCCGGCGTGCTGAATCAGCAACAAGGCCGGGCATGGCAAGCTTCGCCACGGCAGATAATTGGTTTGGGAAAACAGCAAGTGAGCACCGGTGTCGAACACCAACGCTCGCAATTGCGTTTCATACCACCACCTGATGCGCCAACCCGTGAGTTGCGACTGGGGATAAACATGAAACGTAGTATTGGTGAATGCCGGCAGCAGTGCGCGTGCCGTGGCATTGGTCGTTACATGCCATTGCCACTGCGGACGCAATAATGTCATTTGCGTCAGTAGTTCGCGCAACACCACCAGCGACCCCCCTTCTCGCACAGATACCGCATTGATAACGATGGTTGTCATGCCAGCGCGCGCCACAGCCGCTGTTTGTAACCAAGGTAGTCCCACTGCCCGCTGACAGCCGCGACAAAATCACGTAACTCGTAATCTGCACGAACATCAATACGTGGCAATGCGTAGTGATCGCTGCTTGCCAACAACGGGCCATGCAGGCCGCTGGCGGCACTGCGATAACCGGCCGCTTTCACCTGCGCTTGCAGCTCAAGTGTGAAACGCCCCCAGGTATAGGCAAAATCCTGACAAGGGCGCCCCACGCGATTGGCAATTTCCAGTTTGGAGGCCGCCAGCTGTTGTGCAGCAACAGCTGCTGTCACTGCTGTCAGATCCAGATGTGCAACTCCGTGCGAACCAATGTTCCAGCCAGCTGCCGCCAGGGCTTGCACTTCAGGCCAAGTCAGAAACGTTTCATTGGGATAGTGGCCTAGTGCCGGGTCAGAAGCTTGCCGGCTGTGCTCACCAAGACAGCCAGAGTTGGCATAGACCGTAGCGCTGGTGCCAAGATTTTGCAGCAGCGGCGCCACCTC
>CANCGR010000367.1 GCA_947377625.1 Gammaproteobacteria bacterium
GCTTCGCTGATCGTGTCGAACCCGGAGCAATACGGCATTCATGTAGATGATCTCGGTCAGGAGCTGTCTTATGACATCGTAAAAGTACAAGGCATGATGAGTTTGGATGACGCCGCCAAATATGCAGGGGCCGACCTGGCGACCATTCGCAATCTCAACCCTTCCCTGCTGAAAGGCTCGCTGCCTGACGGCTCCGACCCTTACGAGCTGAAAATTCCATTAGGCGCCTTTGACCGCTTTGTAAACACCTTCAAAGCCAACCCGTCGAAGGGCGCCAAAGGCACCGGCGAATATGAAGTGAAAAACGGCGACTCATTGGATCGCATCGCCCGCAATTACAAGATCAACATTGAAGAACTGCGCCGCGCCAATGGCATGAGCAACAACCTCATTCATCCCAAGCAGAAACTGTTGCTGCCCGGCATTGGTTCCTCCAAAGACATCCACCTTGTCAGCGACAGCCGCGAATTTGTGGCCTACAGCGACCACGATTTCAAACCGATCAAATTGGGCCAGGAATTTCAGCTGGTGCGCCAATCCGGCTCCACGGATCGCGAGCCCTTGATGGCAGTGAGTCTAAGCCAGGCAGAGCCTGACGAAGGCGCACTCAGCTTGGTACCCACTATTTACAAAGTGCGTCCGGGCGATTCGCTGGGCAGCATCTCGCGTCGTTTTGGCATTTCCATAGCCAGCATCCAGAAAGGCAACAATCTGAAAGGCAATGCCCTGCGCCCCGGCCAGGAACTCACCATCCACACTGCAGCGGAGGCTTCGACTTCTGTGGTGGCGGAAGCCGCTGCCGCTGAAAAGAAAAAGAGCTACGAAGTGCAGCAGGGCGACAATCTGTTCGATATCGCGCGCCGCTTCCGCGTCTCGGTTGACAACATCAAACGTTGGAACCGCTTGAGCGACAACCGCATCTTTCCGGGCATGAGCCTGCTGGTGAACTGAACCGGGGAAGACCACGGCTTTCATGACTGATGCCGCGGCCCTCGACCTGTTTTGCTCTGAAAACCGTGGTCTGTCCGCCTGTTTCAGCAGCGTGCACGCGACGAGAGACTGACCCTCCCTTGTTTTGCTTGGCAAAACCCCCGCCGGCCCCGTACAATCCGCGCCCTTAAACCGGTCCTCCGGTTTGACCGATATAGACAACACCATAGACAACAATAGACCAACCTAATCCGGAAGCTCCTATGCCCGTAGTCCGAATCAAAGAAAACGAGCCGTTTGACGTGGCTCTGCGTCGTTTCAAACGTTCCTGTGAAAAAGCCGGTGTACTGGCTGAAGTTCGTCGTCGTGAGTTCTACGAAAAGCCCACTTCAATCCGCAAGCGCAAAGCCGCTGCTGCGGTGAAACGTCATCAGAAGAAAGTGTCGCGCGATTCACGTCGTACCCAACGCTTGTTCTAAGTTAAGTCTTGCTCGCAAGACTTAACAGTTCCACGTTTTTCACATCAGAGTAGTCATGGCAGACCATCCGATCAAAGCCCGCCTTACCGAAGCAATGAAAGATGCGATGCGGGCACGTGACAAGGATCGCCTCGGTGCGATCCGTCTTGTGCTGTCAGAGTTCAAGAAGATCGAAGTTGACGAACGCCTTGATGTTACCGATGAGCGCGCCATCGTTGTGCTCGACAAGATGGTCAAGCAGCGTCGCGATTCCATCAAGCAATACGAAGCCGGTGGCCGGCCAGAGCTGGCGGCTACCGAACAGGCAGAAATCAACGTCATCCAGGAATTTCTGCCTGCTGCGCTCAGTGAGAGCGAAATCTCCGACATCATCAGCGCCGCCATCAAGGAAATTGGCGCTACCAGCATGAAAGACATGGGCGCCGTCATGAATATAGCCCGTCCACAACTTATGGGCCGCGCCGACATGGGCCTGGTTAGTCAGCTGGTCAAGAAACTGCTCTCCTGAACTGATCCGCTGCACCACCCGTTCTTGCGGTATGCTCGTTCTATGTCTGGCCTGATTCCTTCCCGTTTCATCGACGATTTGCTTAGCCGCATCGACATTCTCGACGTGGTGGAGCCGCGCGTGAAATTGCGCAAGACCGGCAAAAACTACTCCGGGCTGTGTCCGTTCCATCAGGAAAAATCACCCTCCTTCACCGTGCAACCTGAAAAGCAGTTCTACTACTGCTTCGGTTGTGGCGCCGGCGGCAACGCGCTTGGCTTCGTGATGAATTTTGAAAGTCTCGATTTTGTCGATGCTGTTGAGATGCTGGCAAAGAGCATCGGGCTGGATGTGCCGCGCGAAGAGTCCGGCCAAAACAAGCAGGTCGATATGCGGCATGCGGCACTGCTGCGCATGCTTGATGACATCAGTGCTTTTTACCAACAGCAATTGCGTCAGCATCCACAGCGCGAACGAGCTGTCGGCTATTTGAAAAAACGCGGCTTGAGCGGGGAAATCGCCCGCGATTTCGGTCTCGGCTATGCACCCACGGGCTGGGACAATGTGTTGAAGGCCTTCGGCAGCGACAAGGAAAAACAAACGCTGCTGCTGGAAGCCGGCATGCTGATCGAAAACCCCGACAACCAGCGCAATTCGCTCTACGACCGCTTCCGTGACCGCATCATGTACCCGATCCGCGATTCGCGCGGTCGTGTTATCGGCTTCGGTGGCCGCGTGCTGGGCGACGACAAACCCAAGTATTTGAACTCCCCGGAAACACCGGTGTTTCGCAAAGGCGAAGAGCTGTACGGCCTCTATGAAGCTCGCAAGAAATTGCGCAATCCCCAACGATTTCTGATCGTTGAGGGTTACATGGACGTGATCGCACTGGCCCAGAGCGGCATCCATTACAGTGTGGCGACACTAGGCACCGCTACCAGCGCTTCGCATCTGCGCATTTTGTTCAAGTTGGTGCCCGAAGTGGTGTTCTGTTTTGATGGCGACAATGCTGGCAGGGAAGCGGCGTGGCGAGCCCTGCAGCAAGCACTGCCACTGATGGAAGATGGCCGCACTGCCCGTTTCCTGTTCCTGCCGGAAGGCCAGGACCCGGATACACAAGTGCGTAGCATAGGGGCGGTCGCGTTTGAAGCCAGCTTGGGCAAGGCAACCGGACTGGCCGATTTCTTCTTTGACACGCTCAGCGCACGCACTGATCGCAACTCGTTGGAAGGCAAAGCGTTAATCAGCAAGCTGGCCCAGCCTTTCCTGGAAAAACTGCCCAAAGGCGTCTACCGTCAGTTGATGTTTGACCAACTGGGCCAACTGACCGGAGTGAGGGTTAGCGCCCCTATGCCTGCCCCCGCATCGCCCCCTCCCCAACCCACATACCCGGAACAGCAGCAATACACTCCCAATCGTCCCTCGTTTGGCCGACCTCCGGCCAGGAATTCGCCGCCCAAGGTTGAATGGTCCCCCTGTATGCGAATGGTCAACCTGCTGATTCGCAAACCTGACATCATTGGGCAGGTCACAATCCCGGACGAACTGGGTGAAATTCGTACTGATGACCGGGATTTGTTGCTGAAAGTCGTTGAAATCGCACAGGCCTGGCCCAACAGTAATACTGGCGAGCTGATGAGCCGAATCTACGCAACCGCCTATGGCAGTCAACTCACTGAGTTGTTCGGGAAAGAGCTGATTACGCCAACCGAAGGCATGCTGGAAGAGTTCAAGGACATCCTGCAACGACTGCTTGGGCAGCACCGGAACCTGAAAATTCTCCGCGACACCAAGCGAAAACTGCGCGAGATGCATTCTGAAGACGATCCAGCTTTCTCCGGTCAACCTCCTGACGCTTAGGTCGTTAAGCAGTACAGAGGTGAATTTAAGCAGCAGTAATCATGGTCTGCCTCATATCTTGGCTGGCCAGCAAGCGATAATTTGGCTAAAATGCGCGGCTATTTTCTCCCCGCGCTGAAAGGCTGCCCCAAGCCAGACAGCCACCCAACGTTTTCATACCGGTAACAGAAGACCTATGAGCGATAACCTGACCCATCAGTCCAGTCTTAAAGCGTTGATTGCCAAAGGCAAAGAGCAGAACTATCTGACCTATGCCGAGGTTAACGATCACCTGCCGGAAACCATTTCCGACCC
>CANCGR010000368.1 GCA_947377625.1 Gammaproteobacteria bacterium
GCGGCGAGTTAGTCATGCCCGACTTTGTCCAGCAGGATAATCAACTGCCGACGCTCGGCGCTGGTCAGGCGCGAGGCCAGGTGTTCTTCGTGGAGCGGGATGCGCTTGCTGACGTCGCGCAGGGCTCTACGGCCCTTTGTTGTTAGCAGCAACGCATAGCGTCGCGCATCACCACGCACCTTCTCCCGGACGACGAGACCTTTCTCGACGCAGCGTTTTGCGTGCACACCTGCTGTCATTCTTTCGACCTGGATGATGCGAGCGAGCTCCGTCTGGCTCAAGCCCGGCGAGCGATCCAACACGCACAGGATGGCGAGCATCGTTACGGTTATCTCGCCCCGACCCACTCGCGTATTGAAGTGCCCAAGGTTGCGCAGGTTGGCGCCGTGCAGACGCAAGCCCAAGGCTGGCTCATTGTGTTTGGTGAGGACCGACTCGACGATGGCATACGCTGCAGCGAATTCTGTCTCTGACCCCAAGACATCGGGTGCGACGCGAGGGGGGCGCTTGGGTGAGCTCATTCATAGTCCAGATAAAAATGTAGTGCAAAACAACCATATCACAGGTGGTTGGGACGATCGACAGCGACCGCAGTCTCGAGACTGATACTCCTCGGGGCTACTTGCAGGCGCTCCGGTCGGTAAATTTAATTGTAATTGATGGTTACCATTATTGTAATTGACACTTACAAATGTTGTAACGGGTACTTCGTTGGAGTAAGTTTAACGCGGCCTCAACTTGAGGTTTGCAAAAATAAAACACCGGCAGTTCACCTTTACTCGGAGAACACAATGAGAAAAATTAAAAATGAGCTACTGAAAAGATGTGGTGTTCCAGGCGGGATCGAAGTGCTTCTGCTGCTCCTCTTGAGCACGCCTTTCGCGACGCAGGCGGCTGAGCAGTCAGCGCAGACTCCCGCCTCGGAACCGGCTTCCCGGACATGTGAGTCACTGGCTGGAAAGACGCTCGGTGGAGCTGTCATCGTTGATGCGAAAGCTGATAGATCTGCGGGGCCGGGGAATGACCGCTGCATTGTGAATGGTGCCCTCCACAAGACGCTCCAGTTCCGCGTGGCATTGCCGCTCGATTGGAACGGCCGACTGCTTTACTTCGGGGGTGGCGGTTGGAATGGATCGATCTCGCCGCTGGTATTTGCTCCCATGCCGGAGCGGAGCGGGTACGTCGTAGTGACTTCCGATAGCGGGCACTCCGCGAACGGTATTGACGCATCCTGGGCGCTGGGTAATCCCCAGGCACAAACGGAATTTGCCTTCCTTTCCGTTCATTCAGTTCTCGAAGCGACAAAAGTAATTGTCCATGACTACTACGGAAGCGCTCCGCATCACAGCTACTTCGAAGGATGTTCAAACGGTGGCCGCGAAGCACTGATCTCAGCGTCACGCTTCCCCAATGACTTCGACGGCGTTATTGCGCGAGCGCCGGCTTATAACTGGTCGGGTCTGTTTAGCAAATTCCTGCGCAATAGCCAGCGTCAGCTTGGTGTGCCGGGGGCCGCTGTCGGTGCGGAAGCAGCGCGCGTTGTGGAAGCGGCGGCGCTTGAACAGTGCGATGCCCTCGACGGGCTCGCCGACGGCATCATTTCCAATCCGGAAAGCTGCCAAGTGCGTCTCGAGTCGAAGCGCTGCTCCGGCGCTGCGTCAGCGCAGTGCTTGACGGACACACAAATGCAGACGGTCCAGACTTTCTATTCCGACTTGAAATCCACCGATGGCACCGTTCTGTATCCGGGATGGAGCCCCGGTGGTGAGTCAGAAGGGTGGCCGGTATGGTTGACGGGCGTGCCAACCGCAGCTTCCAGTGCAAGCGGTGGCGCGCAGGCGCTGTTTGCCGACGGCTTTTTCAAGTACTGGGTTGTGGCCGACCCCAAAGCCGATGTGCTCCATATCAACCCCGAAGAACACCGGCCGGCATTGGCGCTCGCTGATACCTTGTTGAGTGCGAGTCCGGATCTGCGCACCTTCTTCGCACTGGGCCACAAGGTTATTCTCTGGCATGGAACTTCGGACTGGGCCATCAGTTATCGCGGGTCCATTCAATATTTCAAAAACGTGGCTGCGGCCGTCGGCGATGAATCCCGGCGTGACGAATCGATGGAGTTCTTCCTCGCGCCGGGTGTGCAGCACTGCGCGGGAGGTGCGGGTGCGGATACCGTTGACCTGCTCACTCCGTTGAAAGGTTGGGTGGAGGAAAGCAAACGCCCGTCCGAGACTGGACTGGTTGCGAAAAAGGCGGGGGCGGCCGGCCGCGCCACCTTGTCGCGGCCCCTCTGCCGTTACCCGGCTTTTCCGCAATACAAGGGCGGTGATGCTGCTTTGGCGAGTAGTTATCGCTGTGAGGCTCGTTGAGCTGTTCGCGACAGTAGCCGGCACTGTTAACATGCCGGCATGAACAAGAAACCCAAAGCAGTCACTACCATGGCCGACCTTGCCCGCCTCGCCGGCGTGCATGTGTCGACCATATCGCGCGCGCTCGCCGACAACCCGCTGGTCGAGCAAAGCGTTCGCAAACGCATACTGAAGCTCGCCAGTCAGCATGGCTATGTCGTCAATTCCACCGCCCGCAACCTGCGCGCCGGTCGTACACAGACGCTCAGCGTGGTCATCCCCATGGCGCACGAACTCGGCCAAGGGCTTACCGATCCTTTCTTCAGCAGTCTGTTGAGCCATCTGGCGGATGCGATCACTGAAAAAGGCTATGGCATGCTGCTGCAGAAAGTAGTGCCACCGATGGACAACTGGTTTGACAAGCTGGCAGCAGCACGGCGTTCGGATGGCATCATCGTCATTGGCCAGAGCACCGAGCACAAGGTGCTGCAGGCCGCCGCACACAGCGCGGTTCCCTTTGTCGTGTGGGGCGGCCACCTGCGTGGACAAAATTATTGCGTGGTAGGCACCGACAATGTCAGCGCTGCGCGCATGGCAACCGAACATCTGCTGCGACTGGGGCGTCGCCGCATCGTGTTTATCGGCGATCCAACCGTGCCGGAGATCAAGTTGCGCTACGAAGGTTATGAGCAAGCACTGGCCCATGGCCCGGCCGGCACTGCCAAACCCATGATCGTCAAAGCCCACTTGACGCCCGACAGCGCGTACCAGGCCACACTGGAACATCTGCGCACCGGCCGCAAATTCGATGCAGTGTTTGCCGCCACCGACGTGATTGCGATCAGCGCGATGCGTGCGTTGTCGTCGTCGGGCATCGCCATTCCCGAGCAGGTGGCAGTAGTAGGCTTCGATGGCATTGACTTGGGTGCACATGTGCATCCGGCGCTGACAACGCTGCGGCAGGATCTTACGCGCGGTGCCAAACTGTTGGTGGCGCAGTTGCTGCGCCGCATTGCCGGCGAGACTGTCGAGTCAGTGAAGATGCCAGGTGAGCTGATTGTGCGGGAATCCTGCGGCGAGTCGCGCTGACCATAAGACGTGTTCCATTGATGCTGCCTTCACCATCGGCTGCGGGAAGCCGCTAGCGAGCAGATGCAGTGGCCAGGCAGATATGCAGGCAAAGGTCTGGCATTACTTCCAGGATCATTTCCCCAGCACCTTGCCGTCAGGCAAGACCACGGATACGAAAATGCCGCCCGGCCGGTTGTCGATAAAGGGCTTGGCCGTCACCGCAACTTTGTCTCCGGTTTTCATACTGGACCGGGTGAAGCCGCCCTTCACCAGATACAGTGGCGGATTCATTTCAAAATTCCACACTTCGGCTTCGCCTTTGGCATTCACCACATCGAGCTCAATCCAGCTGTGTGGATTACCCCAATGAAATTCTTTTACAGTACCCGCTACCGTGACACTGCCTTTTTGGTCGATACCGGAAGCACTGTGGTGACTGAAGGCAAGCGGTGAGGCCAGCAAAAAAAGCGCCAAAACCCCTGATTTTCGTGCTTTTCCCATCTTCATTCTCCTGTCTATTGGCAAACACTATTGGCAAGCACTATTGGCGAACGTTGAATTCGTCGGCTTGTGTGGTTGGCATGTGATCATTGAGATTCGGCAGACATCTTACTTCCTGCAGATCG
>CANCGR010000369.1 GCA_947377625.1 Gammaproteobacteria bacterium
AGTTGGGAAGTACTGGCCGAAGCGATTCAAACCGTAATGCGTCGCTACAACGTGCCTGAGCCTTATGAAAAGCTGAAAGCGCTCACGCGCGGCCAACGCATTGATGCAGCGGTGCTGGCAACTTTTGTGGATACTCTCGACATCCCCGCGGCCGCCAAACAAGCACTGCGTGAATTGCGTCCGCATACCTACGTTGGTAACGCTGCACAGCAAGCCAAGCAGTTGCCATGATCGTCAAAAATCCGGGTGTACAGGCTTTTCTGCGCGATTACTGGCAAAAAAAGCCGGTATTGTTCAAGCAGGCCCTGCCGGGCTTTGTTGACCCGGTAAGCCCGGAAGAACTGGCAGGGCTCGCTTGCGAAGCTGAAGTTGAATCACGCCTGGTATTCACGCGCCGCAGCACCTGGCAAATGCAGGGAGGTCCGTTCCGCACCAGGGATTTCACTTCATTGCCTTCACGTAACTGGACCTTGCTCGTGCAAGCAGTCGACCAGTGGGTGCCAGACGTAAAACAGCTGCTGTCGAGCGTGCCATTCCTGCCCACCTGGCGCGTTGATGATGTGATGATCTCCTACGCCACACCCAATGGCGGCGTTGGCCCGCATTTCGATTACTACGATGTTTTTCTGGTGCAGGGCCAAGGCTCGCGCATCTGGAAAACCGGCCAGCGCTGCACTACCCAGGACACTTTGCGTACCGACAGCGGCCTTAAACTGCTCAAGGAATTTCACACCGAACAAGAGTGGCACCTGCAAAGCGGCGATGTGCTGTATGTACCGCCCGGCATAGCGCACTGGGGCGTGTCGGTAGACAACAGCCTGTGCTACTCAATTGGCTTTCGCGCCCCTTCCCTTGCGGATGCAGTGCTCGGTTACAGCGAGGAACTGGCTGCAAGCCTCGGCCCTGATCTGCGCTTCCAGGACCCTAAACGCCAGCAGCCGCTGCGAGCCGGTGAAATCAGCAAAGCCGATTTGCAACAGGCCAAACGTCAGCTGCAGCAAGTGCTGCACGATGATGACGCGCTTGCACGCTGGCTTGGCATGCATATGACGCAGCCGCGCTATCCTGAGCTTATACAGACGCAGGAGAACGACCTGCAGCAGCATTCTCGCCTGAGCCTGCATCCCGCCTCACGGCTGGCCTGGATGGAACAGGCAAGGCAGCTCAGGGTGTTTGTCGATGGCGACTGTCAGCTATTGCCTGCCAGCAGCAGTTTGCAGAATTCATTGCAGCTTTTGTCGCGCGGCGAATCGGTAAGCTACAGCGCCTTGGCACGCAACAAAGCTTGCAAGCACTGGTGTATGGAGCTGCTTGCGCGTGGCAACCTGCAAGTGGAGTTCACCGATGATTGAAGCCCTGCTGCCATTGATCACCCAGCATTGAACCCGCATGACCACGAGCGAGTTATCACACCGTTTCTGTGTTGCCCCGATGATGGATTGGACCGACCGTCATTGCCGGTTTTTCATGCGTCTGCTCAGCCGCAAAGCCTTGCTCTACACCGAGATGGTCACCACCGGTGCGATCTTGCATGGCGACCAACATCGCCATTTGCGTTTCGATCCTTTTGAGCAACCCTTGGCACTGCAACTGGGTGGCAGCAATGCGTCCGAATTGGCAGCTTGTGCCTTGATTGCCGAACAAAGTGGCTACCGGGAAATCAACCTGAATGTCGGCTGTCCCAGCGACCGTGTGCAAAACCACATGATCGGCGCCTGCCTGATGGCGCATGCACCACTGGTGGCTGACTGCGTTGCGGCGATGCAGGCCAAGGTAAAAATCCCGGTGACAGTCAAATGCCGTATCGGTATCGACCAGATGGACAGCGATCAGGAGCTGGCGGCTTTTATCAACGAAGTCGCCACCGGCAGTGCATGCCGCACGTTCATCGTGCATGCGCGCATCGCGATTCTGCAAGGCTTGAGTCCGAAGGAGAATCGTGAAATTCCGCCGCTGAACTACCCACGCGTTCATTGGCTCAAACAACAATTTCCGCAATTGGAGATCGTGATCAACGGCGGCATCCGCAGTCTGGATGAAGCAGCGCAACAACTGCAGCAGGTGGACGGTGTCATGATGGGACGTGAGGCTTACCAGAATCCATGGATGCTGCATGAAGTCGATGAACGACTGTTCGGCTGCACTGCCAATGTCCAAACCCGCGCCTCAACGTTACAACACTATTACGATTACATTGAGCGACAATTAACCGAGGGAGTGCCGCTGCACCACATGACACGTCATCTGCTCGGGCTGTTTCACGGCCAATACGGTGGCAAGGTTTTCAGGCGTCACCTGAGTGACATGGTGCGAATGCAAGGCGCGGGTATCGAAGTCCTGCAAGAGGCCTTGGCCAGTGTTGCTTCTCCTCCTCCACGGCCACTGGCTGATACACAATTGTCCTGAACGAAGGAATACCGCATGTTGCAAACCGTCAAACAGTTCTTCGACTGTTTTCTGAATCCCGGCGTTGATGATGCAGGCACTGTCTCACAGCAGAAAGTGCAAATGGCCTGCGCGGCGTTGCTGTTTGAACTGTCTGCCGCCGACCAGCATCGCAGCGAAGAAGAAATGACGCTGCTGCGCAGCATCCTGCGCAAGACTTTCAACCTTGATGAACAAGCATTGGCCCAACTGTGGGATCTTGCGCAGCGGGAAGCCAAAGCTGCCACCTCGCTTTACCAGTTCACCAGTTTGATCAATGACGGCTTCAGCTATCAGCAAAAAACCGTATTGCTGGAACAGCTATGGATGATGGCGTTTGCCGACAACCGGCTGGATAGCCATGAGGAACATCTGATCCGCAGAATTGCTGACCTGTTGCATATGACCCACGGGGATTTTATTCGCGCCAAACTCGCGGTCAAGGCGGCCAACCCGACGGCGTAAAACTCAGCTCTGCTGCTTGAGCGCTGAAACCAGATCCTGGAATTCCAGACGGTTCTGTTCACTCATTGCCATGAGCGTCAGATGGGCATCAATGACTTTGTCACGCACGGTCTCTTCCGATTCGGTACGCAGTCGCAATTCACTGAACTGCATCTGCTGCTTGGGCACGCTCGACACAATGTCGCAAATCGCATCGAAGCTCATGCTGCGCAGGATTTTGGTGATGTCGGCGTTGGGTGACACGATGGTGGGCATTACATTAAAGCGGTTGCGCAGCTGGATCGACATCTTGGCAAGCATGCCCAACGCGGTACTGTCGATGCTAAGGGTTTCACTCATGTCTACCACCATCGCATCGAGAATGCCGCGGCGATAAAGCGTGTTGCAATAGTTGTCGAGCGTGGAGCTCATCACCACGCGCACTTCGCCGACAAACTTCAACATGGCCATGTTGCGGTATTCGGCCGCCAGTATTTTGCCTGCACTCATGTTCGCGTCACACTCATGATGGCAATGTCATCCGGTACTTGCATGGTTTTAGGCGGCGAAAGCGCGGCTTTAACGTCTTCAAACCTGCCCTTGGTATCTTGCACTACCTGCCGCAAATGCTCTTCTTTGTTGGCATAGTCGCCGTTCTTCATCACTTCAAGTATGCCATCAGAAAACAGTACCAGTGCAAAATCTTCTGCCACTGGCAACTGTTGGTTGAAATAAGTGGCGCCATCAAACAAGCCAATCGGGAACGAACTGCGCTCCAGCGGGATCGGATTGGCCACGCCATGCTGGTACAGCACCGGTAACGGATGATGCCCTGCCACGCTGTATTCCAGCATGTTGGTATTGTCGTTGAGGATGCCCATAAACACCGTGACATGCTTATCAAGTCCCGATTTGAGCAAGTCGCGGTTAAGCACTTCCAGCAAATGCGCCGGCGTGAATTCACCTTCAAAACGGCCGCGCAAGTTGTCCATACGCATCTGTTCAATACGGAACCGCAGCAGCACGGTAATAAACGCCGATGAAGAACCGTGACCCGAAACATCTGCTATATAAAACAGCGTTTCATGCCGCGAGGCGGTTTTGTAATCGACGGTATCGCCGCTGAGATACAGCGACGGCACTACCTTGTGATTGAAATGGAACGGGCCG
>CANCGR010000370.1 GCA_947377625.1 Gammaproteobacteria bacterium
CGTTAACAGAGTTAACTTATAAGCCCGTCTATGGGCATGTTTCTGGGCATAAAGCTCCGTGATATAGTTGTCAGCACAAAGATTCGGGGGGATCAGCTGATGAAAACAAGGCTTAAAACAATGGCCTGTGCGTGCTTCGTTGCACTGGCCTTTCCTGTTCCGGCTGTCTTTGCACACCACTCCTTTGCCGTCTTCGATTTCCAGACCGAGACGCCGTTCGAAGGCATCGTGGAGTCGGTCAAGTTCCGCAATCCTCATATTGAGCTCACGCTGAAAGTCAAAGGCGATGACGGCAAAGAAAAAATGGTTGAATTCATCGAAGGCGCTCCCGCCAACATGCTCGTGCGTGGTGGTTTGCGGCCGGAAATGATTGCCGCAGGCACCCACATCCGCGCTACCGGCTCGCCGCTGCTGGAAGATCACAGCAAGTTTTTCCTGCGGCTGATCAAGCTTGATGATGGCAGTGAATTCAAAAATTGATTGCTTGCCGATCACACGCCTTCCCGTTTCCATAAACCACAAGAAAGGTAGTTACACATGAGCTCGACCAAACAACCTTGGGGCAATACCGTTGATGTTGAATTCAGTGACGGTATCGCGTTTGTCTATTTCAACCGTCCCGACAAGAAAAACTGCATGAGCCCCACGCTTAATCGGGAAATGTATGCAACCTTGCATGCGCTGGAACTCGATGATCGCTGCAAAGTGGTCGTGCTGACTGGTCGCGGTGCTGCCTGGTCGGCCGGCATGGACCTGAAAGAATATTTCCGTGAAACCGACAATGAGAGCGATGCGTTCAAGATGCGCATCCGCGAAGAATCGGCAGCCTGGCAACAATTGAAACTGCGCAACCATGCCAAGCCCACTATCGCGATGGTGAACGGCTGGGTGTTCGGCGGTGCCTTCACTCCGCTCACCTCCTGCGACCTTGCCATTGCTTCAGACGACGCTACCTTCGGCTTGTCGGAAATCAACTGGGGCATTCTGCCCGGCGGTAACGTTACCAAGTCTGTGGCGGACACCATGGGCCAGCGCAATGCGTTGTACTACATCATGACCGGCGAAACTTTCGACGGCAAAAAGGCCGCTGCCATGGGCCTGGTCAATGAATCCGTGCCGGCCAAACAGCTGGAAAAACGCGTGCGTGAACTGGCCAAGGTGCTGATGGAGAAAGACCCGATTGTGTTGCGTGCCGCCAAAGAAGTCTTCAAACGCGTGCGTTTTATGGATTGGGAAACTGCCAACGATTACATCTACGCCAAATCCGATGGTTCGCAGCATCGCAGCGGCGGCGAATTCCGCCACGGCGCGATGAAGGCTTTCCTTGATGAGAAGAAACTCAAGCCCGGCCTTGATACCTACAAGAAAGATGACGGCAAGAGCGCCGCCAAGAGCAGCAAGAAAGCCGCAGGCGCGAAAAAAGCCAAAAAGAAATAAGTATTTCTTCGAGCACAAAAAAGCCGGGTTAACCCCGGCTTTTTTGTGCTCGAAGAAATGGCTAGCGGAAGCGCAAATTGCCGCGATTAAGTTCGCTGACCGATTTGACTCCCATCAGCTTCATCGCACGTTCAATTTCTATGCGGTATTGGCCCAGCGCACGCTCCACGCCCGGCTGGCCAGCAGCAGCCAGTGCATAGAGATACATACGGCCGCCAGAACAGGCCTTGGCTCCCAGTGACAAGGCTTTGAGCACATGCGTACCTCGCTGGATGCCGCCTTCACAGACCACATCGAGTTTGTCTCCCACCGCATCCACGATTTCCGCCAGTTGATCGAACGAACTGCGCCCGCCATCGAGCTGACGACCACCGTGGTTCGACACCATGATGCCGGTGCAACCGATATCTACGGCGCGTTTTGCGTCGGCCACACTCATCACCCCTTTCAGTGCGAAGTGTCCGCCCCAGCGCGCACGAATATTTTCTGCATCTTTCCAGTTCATCGACTGGTCGAGCATGGTCGAGAAATAACTGCCTATCGACATCGCCACGTTGGAGCCTTCTTTTACGTGGGTACTCAGATGAGGCAAGTCAAACTTGGGATGCGTCAGATAATTGATGGTCCATTCCGGACGCGTCGCGAAACTCAGCAAACTGGACAGCGAGAGTTTGGGCGGCGAGGTAAAGCCGGTGCGCAAATCACGCTCACGGTTGCCGCCGGTGATGGTGTCCACGGTCAACGCCATTACATCGAATTTGGCAGCTTTGGCGCGGTCGATCATGCTGTCGTTCAAGCCGCGATCCTTGTGGAAATAAAACTGGAACATTTTGGGTGTGTCGATCATCGCACCGATTTCTTCCACACTGACCGTGCCCAGCGCAGAAACGCCAAACATGGTGCCGAATTTCTGCGCAGCTTTGGCAACGGCTCTTTCACCATCATGATGAAACAAGCGCTGCAATGCTGTAGGCGCGCAATAAAGCGGCATGGCCAACTTCTTGCCAAACAAGGTCACCGACATGTCGATGTTTTCAACACCGGCCAGCACATTGGGCACCAGATCCACATCATCATAAGCAGCGGTATTACGGCGATAAGTAAGCTCATCATCGGCAGCGCCATCAATGTAATGAAAAATCGGCGACGGCAACCGCTCCTTGGCCAGTTGACGGAAATGCTGGAAGTTATGACAGTCTGAAAGTTTCATGGAGAACTCCGGATTACAGAAAATACTGAACAATAAACGTTAATCAAAGTGTGTGACTGAGTCGGTCGCTGTTCAGCATGCCGGTCAAATACTTTTCGATTTTTTGTTTGGCGGGATTGTCCTTGTCGTTGAATTTGACGCCAATGCCCTGGGCTCTGCCACCTTGGGCACCTTGCGGTGTCAGCCACACCACTGTGCAAGCCAGCGGGATGCGGTCCGGTTCATCCATCAAGCCGAGCAGAATGAAAACTTCGTCACCGATTTCATAAGGTTTGCGGCTGGGAATGAACAAGCCGCCATTTTCAATAAAGGGCATGTACGCAGAAAACAGCACTGCCAGATCCTTGATGCTGATCGACAGAATTCCGTGTTTGCTGCCTGCGGCAGGAGTGTTGGGTTCCATATCCGGATATCAGTGAGCTCTGGCCCGGTTGAATGCCACCACCCGACTCCATTCAACAAACAGAGCCTCGAGCATCAACTGGGGATTGGCGTTATTGGTAGCCATTGCTGTTTTTCTGGCCTTTACCAGGCTCTGATAATAGTCATGCAGGCGGCGGATCATACCGGTTCCGGCCACCTGATTACACCGGGACAACAGCGGCTTCAGTGAAGACATAGGCAACTCTATGCCGCCCTGCAGCACTGACAGCAAGGCTGATACGCCCAGCAGTTGGTAATCAAGGCACGTGGCAATGCCAAGGTCGTCGCATCTTTTGGCTGCCTGCACGGGTGTTGACTCGCCGTTGGCCAAGGACTCGAGATTTTCCATCAACAAACCAAACCCTTTTTCTGCACCTGCCCGCATCAGTTCCAGCGCATGCAATGGCGCGCCCTGCGCCAGCTGCAAGTGGAACAGCGCACTGTGATCAGCATCCGGTTGTGTTTGCAGCCACGTCAGCGCCGCTTCAAGCGGTGGCGAAGGAAAATCCAGCCGCTGACAACGACTGCGTAAGGTCGGCAGCAACATACCGGGTTGCTGGCTCACCAGCATAATGAAGGTTTGTGCAGGCGGCTCCTCCAGAATTTTGAGCAATGCATTGGCCGCGTTGTGGTTCATCGCCTCAGCAGGATTGATGATGATGACTTTGGCACCGCCGCGTTGAGCGGTGTTCTGTGCAAAGGCGATAGCTTCGCGGATCAGGTCAATTTTCAACTGGCGCAATTCAGGCTGCAGCAATTGGCAATCAGGATGCGTGCCGGCTACAAAAAAATGACAGTCCTGGCAGTTGCCACAAGGGCCATGGCTATCGGCCTTGCGACACAACAATTGCCGGGCAAAATGCCGCGCAAATGCCAACTTGCCAATGCCAGGCTTGCCGGCGAACAACCAGGCATGAGCAAGCCTGTTATTGCTCTGAAGCATCTGCAGGCGA
>CANCGR010000371.1 GCA_947377625.1 Gammaproteobacteria bacterium
GATATCGGCAAGATCAAAATTTCCAATGTCGATGCGGCGGCCATGGCAGGGTTGCTGTTTCGCAAGAAAATAGATGCGGCCGCCTTTCTCGTCACCAACCAGGAATTTCTCGACCGGCAGGCATCGCGTTTCGGTGAGCACGTCGTGGCGCTGCGTTATGCCGACTACGGACTCGAAATTTACGGGCAGTGTATTGCAGCCTCCGAGCACAGCATCGCCACCCACGCAGATGTGCTCAAACGATTTCTGCGCGCCACCTTCAAGGCACGACTCTATGCACTGGGCAATCCGGAAAAAACCGTCAGCATCCACACACATGCCTATCCGGAAATTGATCCGGCTGATGCCTTGTTCAGCCTGAAAGCGGTGTTGCCTTACCTGTTCAACCAAGTCACAGATAAAAGTGGTTTGGGAAATTTTGATTTGCAGCGAGTCAAAACTACTTACGAAATAGTTGCACAAGCGCAGGGCCTGCCGACGACAGGCTCTTACCTCGATGTGATCGACACCAGTTTGTTGCCGGCCCGCCCGTGATAGAGATCAAGGCGGTGTCGCATATTTATCGGACAGGAGCGTCGTTTACCGAAGCACTCAAACCGGTTGATCTTGTGGTTGAGCGAGACCAGTTTGTAGTGATCGTCGGTAGTTCCGGGTGTGGCAAATCAACTCTGCTGAACCTGATCGCAGGACTAATCCCACTTGCGGGTGGCAGCATTTATATCGACAAAGAAATCATTGCCGGCCCCAACGCAAAAGTGGCTTCGGTGTTTCAGCAAGCGACGTTGCTGCCCTGGGCAGATGTGCTGACCAACGTTTTGTTCCCGCTGCGTATCAGTAAGGCTGACTTGCCAACAGGAAAGGCGCTTGCCATGCAACTCTTGTCACTGACAGGACTAAGCGGCTTTGAACGACATTTGCCGCATCAGCTGTCGGGCGGCATGCAGCAACGTGTAGCCATTTGCCGGGCACTGATCCAGGACCCGCAAATCATGTTGCTCGACGAGCCGTTCGGCGCCCTTGATGCACTGACGCGGGAACAGATGAGTAGCGAACTGGTGCGAATCTGGCAGTCGCGCAAAACGACAGTACTCATGGTGACTCACTCGATTGACGAAGCAGTACTGCTGGCGGACACCGTAGTTGTGATGTCGGCGCGACCTGGCCGGATAGTGGACTTGATCGACATTGCTTTGCCGCGCCCCCGCCAACACGCTGACCCGCTGTTCCAGCGTTACGCTGCGCAGATTCGCCAACATTTGCTGGGGGCGCGGGATGAAGTGGCTGCATAACGCTTTCATGCCACCGCTGCTGGCACTGCTGTTGCTGGTGCTGGTTTGGGAAATAGCAGCCGACGGTTTTCATGTGGCTCCGGTTTTATTGCCGAGTCCACGTGCCATTGCGATAGTCATGGTCAACACCTTTCCCGATTTGTTGGCCAATACGCTTTATTCATTGCGCACTTTGCTGGCCGGTTTTGCACTGTCGCTGCTGGTGGCGTTGCCGCTGGCGATGCTTATTGCCAGTTCACGCCTGCTGGCGTCCGCGCTCTATCCGCTGCTGGTAGTAGTGCAATCGATACCCAAGGTGGCGTTGGCACCCATCCTGATCGTCTATCTGGGCACCAGCGAAGCACCGCGCATCATCATTACTTTTCTCGTAGCTTTTTTTCCGCTGGTGATTGCATCGGCTACCGGGCTGCTGGCAACACCAGAAGCTTTGATCAGACTGTCGCGCTCGCTACGCGCCAGCCCATGGCAGGAAATGTTTTTGGTACGGCTGCCTTGTGCGGTGCCGCATATTTTTTCCGGCCTGAAAGTATCAGCAACACTATCGGTGATCGGTGTGGTGGTAGCGGAGTTTGTCGCCGCTGACCACGGGCTCGGTTATCTGCTGGTTTCTGCCACCGCGTTCTTCAATACGGAATTGGCCTATGCAGCGGTAATCCTGCTGTCTGCCATTTCAATTCTGGCGTTTCAGGCAGTGGTGTGGGTGCAAAAACTGTTTTTCCGGTGGTCAATGGCTGCATCCACCAGTGAATAACACAGGAAACCTCAACTACGATTTTCAACAAAGGTAAGCGGCATGGAGATCATCGATATCAAAGAGCAGCAGCGCGGCGCGGCCACAGCCAAGACTCAGGCCCGCCCTGCTGGTTTGAATGAGATTCCCGTCATAGATGTCAGTGGTGTACTGCCTGGCGCCTCTGCGGCGCAGCTGGAACAGGTGGCGTCCGAAATTGCAGAAGCCTGTGAGCGCATCGGCTTTTTCTATGCGGTTAATCACGGCATTCCCCAGCAAGTCATTGACCAAAGTTTCACAGCCGCAAAAACTTTTTTCAGCTTGCCGCTGGAACAACGTATGGCCATACGTCTGAACCAAAGTCATCGCGGCTACATGCCTTTGTATGACACCACCATCCCCGGCTATAAAGCCAATCGTGTTCACAGTTTTGAATTGGCGCATGATCTGCCACCTGATGATCCGGATGTCATGGCCGGCAAACCGCTGCATGCCACCAATGTCTGGCCTGCTTCAATGCCGGATTTTCGTGAGACGGTGGAACGCTATTACCTTGCCTGTTGCGGCTTTGGTTTTGAGTTGCTGAAGGCCTTTGCACGCAGTCTTGATTTGCCAGCGGATTTTTTCCAGCAGTACTACCTCAACAAACCACTGGCCTCGATGCGTCTGTTGCACTATCCACCGGCTATTGAAGCTGGCGAGTACGGCATCGCTCCCCACAGTGACTATGGAATCATCACAATGCTTTGTCAGGGAGAAACCAATGGACTGGAACTGTTTACACGTGACGGTGAATGGATAGCAGCGACTTATGTGCCGGGCGCATTGGTGATCAACATCGGCGATCTGATGGCGCTATGGACCAATGACAGGTTCACCTCCATGCAGCATCGTGTTGTGACGCGCGCTGGTGAAGAACGCTACTCCATTCCTGTCTTCTATAATCCGGCCTTTGACACACAGATCGAATGTTTGCCCAGCTGCGCATCAGCAGACAATCCCGCCAAATATGAAAAGGAAGTCATGGGCGATTATCTGATCGCCAATTTCGGTCGGGTGTGGGAGGTCAGGAAAACAGCGAATCGGCCCCACTGACCTGAGTCAGCGGGGCCTCGACAATTACTTCCAGCCTGTCGCCTGCTTGATGCCGTTGCCAATGTCGGCAAGGCTCTTGACGGTGGTGATACCTGCAGCTTCCAGTGCCGCAAACTTCTCGGCAGCTGTGCCCTTGCCACCAGCAATGATAGCGCCAGCGTGGCCCATGCGTTTGCCAGCCGGTGCGGTAACGCCAGCGATGTAGGAAACCACCGGTTTGGTGACATGCAGCTTGATAAAGGCTGCAGCCTCTTCTTCGGCGCTGCCGCCGATTTCGCCGATCATGACAATCGCTTCCGTCTGCGCGTCGTCCTGCAACAGCTTGAGGATGTCGATGAAGTTGGAACCCGGAATAGGATCACCGCCGATGCCGACGCAAGTGGACTGGCCGAAACCGTAGTCGGTGGTTTGCTTGACCGCTTCATAAGTCAGCGTGCCGGAGCGCGACACAATGCCGACTTTGCCGGGCAAGTGAATGTGGCCAGGCATGATGCCGATCTTGGATTCGCCGGGAGTGATCACACCCGGGCAGTTGGGGCCAATCAGGCGCACGCCGAGTTCATCGCATTTCACTTTTACTACCAGCATGTCCAAGGTCGGAATGCCTTCGGTAATGCAGACGATCAGTTTGATGCCGGCATTGGCGGCTTCCAGAATCGAGTCTTTGCAGAATGGTGCCGGTACGTAAATTACTGATGCTTCAGCGCCGGTTTCAGACACAGCATCAGCCACAGTATTGAATACCGGCAGACCCAAATGCTTCTGTCCACCTTTGCCGGGCGTAACACCGCCAACCATTCTGGTGCCATAAGCAATGGCTTGTTCAGAATGATAGGTGCCCTGTGAGCCGGTGAAACCCTGACAGATGACGCGGGTGTTCTTGTTAAGCAAAATACTC
>CANCGR010000372.1 GCA_947377625.1 Gammaproteobacteria bacterium
TGGTCAGCCATCAATTAATGCTGAAAGCCGGCATGATCCGCAAACTGGCGGCCGGCATGTACACCTGGTTGCCGCTGGGTTTGCGCGTGTTGCAAAAAGTCACCGAGATCATCCGCGAAGAAATGAACCGCTCCGGTGCACTGGAAGTATCGATGCCGGTCGTGCAGCCAGCGGAGCTGTGGCAGGAATCCGGTCGCTGGGACGTGATGGGCGATGAAATGCAGCGCTTCAAGGATCGTCATCAGCGTGACTTCTGCCTGGGGCCTACCCATGAAGAAGTCATCACAGATCTGGTGCGCAACGAACTGAGCAGCTACAAACAACTGCCGATCAATATCTACCAGATCCAGACCAAGTTCCGTGATGAACGACGCCCCCGCTTCGGTGTGATGCGCGCGCGCGAATTCATCATGAAGGATGCCTACTCCTTCCATATCGACCAAGCTTCACTGCAACAAACCTATGACCTGATGTATGCCACTTACCAGCGCATCTTCACGCGGCTGGGTTTCGATTTTCGTGCCGTGATGGCGGATTCAGGCAATATCGGCGGCAACAGTTCACATGAATTCCACGTGTTGGCAGATTCGGGTGAAGACCTGATCGTGTTCAGCGACAACAGCGATTACGCCGCCAATATGGAGATGGCAGCTGCCATGGCACCTGCCGGCCCGGCACCTGCGGCAACCCAACAGGTCGCGACTGTTGCAACTCCCAACAGCAAAACCATTGAAGAAGTCGCGGCGCAATTGCAGATTGCAGCCAGCCGCATCGTCAAAACCCTGATCGTGCGTGGCGTTGCTGAAGAAGGCCAGGCAGTGCCTCTGCTCGCACTCGTGTTGCGCGGCGATCATCAGTTGAATGAAATCAAAGCCGCCAAACTGGCTGATGTACAGTCACCGTTCAGCCTGGCCAGTGACGCAGAAATTATTGCGACTCTCGGTTGCGAACCCGGCTCCATCGGCCCGGCTAATCTCACGATTGCTGTCATCGTCGACCGTGACGCGGCCGTGCTGTCTGATTTCGTGTGCGGCGCCAATCGCAATGGCGAGCATCTGACCGGCGTTAACTGGGGCCGCGACGCACAGATCACCCGCGTCGAAGATTTGCGCAATGTCGTTGAAGGTGACGTCAGCCCCGACGGCAAAGGCACACTGTCCATCAAACGTGGCATCGAAGTGGGTCATATCTTCCAGCTCGGTCGCAAATACAGCTCTGCCATGAATGCCGCTGTGCTTGATGAAAACGGTCGCCTCAGCATCATGGACATGGGGTGTTATGGCATCGGCGTGACCCGCATCGTGGCTGCCTGCATTGAACAATGCCATGACGACAAAGGCATCCTGTGGCCGCTCAATATCGCGCCGTTCCATGTGGCACTGATCCCGCTCAATGCCCACAAAACCCCGCGCGTGCAGGAAATCTGCGACCAGCTCTACCAGCAAATGACGGAAGCCGGCATTGAAGTATTGGTCGACGACCGTGACAAAAAGACCAGCCCCGGTGTGAAATTCGCCGACATGGAACTGATCGGTATTCCGTTCCGGCTATTGGTGTCCGACCGTGGCCTGGAAAACGAGCAGATCGAATTCAAAGCCCGCAACCAGAGCGAACCTACCATGCTGCCTTTGGCAGACGTGGTGGCGCATATGCGCAAACTGGTTGGCAAACCCTGAGCGAGACTTCCATGACAGCTCCCCTGCCCTACGTTCTCATCCTCTATTACAGCCACAGCGGTTCGGTGGCGGCGATGGCACAACAAATTGCCAGAGGCGTAACGCAAGCAGGTGGCATCGAAGCGCGTCTGCGTACGGTGCCAGCAGTGTCGCCAGTCAGTGAAGCCACTGCGCCCAAAGTGCCTGCCGAAGGCGCTGTTTACTGCACCGAAGCCGATTTCGCCGAATGCAGCGCACTGGCGCTTGGCAGCCCTACCCGCTTTGGCAACATGGCGGCCGCGATGAAATATTTTCTCGACGGCACTGGTGCCCAGTGGCTGAGCGGCACCATGATCAACAAACCAGCCGGCGTATTCACCTCCACCTCCAGCTTGCATGGCGGGCAAGAGAGCACACTGTTAAGCATGATGCTGCCGCTGTTGCATCACGGCATGCTGTTTTGCGGCCTGCCTTACAGCGAAGCCGGCTTGACCCAAACCAGCACCGGCGGCACACCTTATGGCCCGTCCCATCATGCCGGCGTTCAAAACAACCAGTCGCTGAGCGAGCACGAAAAACAGCTGTGCCAAGCACTTGGCAAACGACTGGCAACGCTGGCGCTTCAGCTCAACAGCAAAGCCGTGCCCTGATGAAACTGCCGGAATGCTTGCCGGTTGGTGCAGTCCTGTTGGTGTTGCTCGCCGCTGGCACTTGGTATTTCCAGAGCGCCGGTGGCGCTCTGCCATGGATGATGCAGTCAGTACCACTGCTGCTGACCTTGCCCGGACTCTACCGGGGTGAGCGCCGCGCGCGGCAATGGTTGGGTTTCATCCTGCTGTTTATCGTGCTGGTCAGCATCACGCAGACTTTCAATCCGCAGCCAATCCTGCGTATGCTCGCCATCGCCAGCTTGCTGCTGGCAATCGCAATGTTCGGCTGGTTGCTCTACCGCATGAAGTCCACAGTGCCAGCACCCACCGCCCCCTCTTCACACAAGGAGTCTTGATCATGGCCGCATCCCCCTCTGCGTTGGGCCGTTTCTTCGGCGGCATACTCAGCGTCTACCGCTTTATTCGTTCTGCCATTTTCAACATCCTGTTCCTGATCCTGTTACTGGGTTTTGTCATCGCGCTGATCGGGCAACCGCCGCTGGTGGTGCACCCCGGTTCCGCACTGCTGCTAAACCCGGGCGCCATCGTGGAACAAGAGACGCTCAGCAATCCGCTGGCCATGATTAGTTCCGGCGGCTCACGTCTGGAAAAAGGCGAAGCATTATTGCCCGACCTGCTCAAAGTGATAGCCGCAGCCAAAGGTGATGACCGCATCAAAGCCATGCTGATCATGACTGATTCGCTTACTGCTGCCGGGCTGAGTCAATTGAAGGATCTGGACACCGCCATCGCCGACTTCAAAACCAGTGGCAAAAAAGTCTATGCCTGGGGCAGCACGTTCCACCAAGGCCAATATCTGCTGGCCAGCTCAGCCGATGAAATCCTGATGAACAATTTCGGCGATGTCGGGCTGGAAGGCTTTGGCATCTGGCAGAACTATTTCCAGTCTGCGCTGAACAAGCTCGGTGTCAACGTGCACATCTTCCGTGTGGGGGCCTACAAATCCGCAGTCGAGCCTTACAGCCGCTCCAACATGTCAGAAGAGTCACGTTCCAACTACACCAAATTGCTGGGTGACTTGTGGGGTAACTACGTACAGGAAATCGAAACCAATCGCAAACTCAAACCCGGCACCGTCAACGATTACATCAATCATTTCGACCAGCATCTGGCCGACTACAAGGGCGACTCGGCCGAGATGGCCAAGGCACTTGGCCTGGTTGACCGCATCGACAACCGGCCCGACGCGCTGGCTTATCTCAAGCAGCAAATCGGCACACGTGGCGATGGCCTCAACACCATCGACTTCCGCGACTACCTGCGCGCGGTGCCCGCCCAAGCACTGCACCCCGCCAATCGGATCGCCGTAATCGTGGCTGACGGTGAAATTGTCGATGGGCAAGCGCAGCCTGGCTCCATCGGCGGCGATTCACTGGCAGCGCTGATTCGCAGCACTGCCAAAGATCAAGGTGTGAAGGCGCTGGTCTTACGCATTAACAGCCCCGGCGGCAGCGCATTTGCCTCTGAAGTGATCCGCACTGAACTGATGGCGTTCAAAGCCAGCGGGCGTCCGATTGTCGCGTCCATGGGGGATACGGCTGCTTCCGGCGGTTACTGGATCGCCACGGCTGCCAACAAGATCATCGCCAGCCCGGTCACGCTCACCGGTTCCATCGGCATTTTCGGCACCATGTTCACGCTGGAAGAATCCTTCAACAAACTCGGCATCGGCACCGAC
>CANCGR010000373.1 GCA_947377625.1 Gammaproteobacteria bacterium
GCCGCCCTCAGCTCGTCATGCAGCTCTGCCTGCATCAAATGCACTTGTCGCAGGTTGGGTTGATCAGGGTTTTGCCGCATACGAAACAGATGCTGAACCCTGGCGCCCTGGTGTGCATCGCCTTCCACACCCAGGCCTGCCAGCAGCCGGATGGCCAGCACCGGTTGCTTGCTGAACTTGTGTTTGGCACTCAAACATACAGCGGTAACCAGCGCGACCATTTACCTTTCCCTTGTCGTACAAAACGAACCAATGCTCACAGGGCCAGCTTGCGTTCACTCATCCACTTGACGATCGCAGGATCGCGGTGCGAGAAGAAGCTACTGGTGCCAGTTTCCAGTTTTGCAATCCCAGCCATATCGTCGGCATCGAGCTCGAAATCGAAGATCGCGATGTTTTCAAGCATACGCTCCTTGCGCACCGACTTGGCCAGTGGAACCACGCCGCACTGAATTACCCAGCGCAACACGACTTGCCCAAGGGTCTTGCCGTGCTTGCTGGCAATACGTTGCAGCACTTCGTTCTGGAAGAGATTATTGCGGCCTTCGGCAAACGGAGCCCATGCTTCTGGCTGCACGCCCTGCTCATGCATGAATTGCACGCTGTCTGCTTGCTGATGAAAGGGATTAATCTCAATCTGGTTGACTGCGGGCTTGATCTCGTTGAACACAATAATGTCCATCAATCTATCGGGTTGAAAATTGCTGACGCCGATGGCGCGCACCTTGCCGGCACGATAAGCATCCTGCATCGCACGCCATGAACCATGCACATCGCCGAAGGGCTGGTGAATCAGATACAGATCGAGGTAGTCGAGCTTCAGGCGCCGCAACGAATCGTTCAGCGCCTGCGCAGTGCTCGCGTAGCCGGTGTGCTGCACCCACAGTTTTGAGGTTACGAACAATTGGTCGCGTGCGATGCCGGATTGCCGCAACCCTTCACCTACAGCCGCCTCGTTCATGTAGGAGGTGGCGGTATCAATCAGCCGATATCCGGCTTCGATGGCATCAACGACGCAGCGTACGCATTCAGCGGCATCGGGAATCTGGAAGACGCCGTAGCCGGCGATGGGCATTGAGATGCCGTTGTTCAGGGTGATAGCTTGCATCGTGGAACTCTTGAGGTGATCAGTAGTTGAGGCAACGAATCGTACGGCGTGATGCATGGCCACGCCACTTAATTGCTCAGCGCAAGTTACGCGGGGTCTATTGCGTCCGTATTGATTATTAGGCGCTTTCTTTATCCAGATAAATTGTCATAAAAACACTGTTGGGGTCTTCAACATAACTTCCAAATGGCAGGGATTCTTTGAATCCGAAAGATAAATAAAGCCTTCTGGCTGGTTCAAAGTAATCCATGGACCCTGTTTCGAGACTAAGCCTTGAATATCCTCTGGCCTTTGCTTCTTGTATCAAGTGCCTCAGTATTTTAGTGGCAACTCCTTTGCGTAAATAGGGAGCTGCAGTTCTCATGGATTTTATTTCGGCAAGTTCATCGTCAAGATGTTTGAGTGCGCCAAAGCCTGCCAGCTGTGAACCATCCCAAAGAGCCCAGAAGCTTATATCTGCGCTACGCAAAGCATTGAGATCCAGAGCGTGGCGACTTTCAGGTGGAGCGGTATTTTCCATGGAGGCAAGATGCTCACGAAGTAAATGCTGTACAGCCCGGCTCTCAAGATTATCGATTTTGATTTCCAACCACTGCTCCGTTGTGATTCCTGGCGCCTAACGCCAAGTTAGGCGGCGCAATAGAGAAACAGGAGGTGCGCATAAACGGCGAAGCCATGCAAAACTGATGCGGAGTCTATTGCGTCCGTTTTGAACTTTTTGTTATCTGATTGCATGGTATTTACTTCCAAAGCTTGCCATCGCTCTTGCCATCTTTTGGTCCTATAAAGCTCGCGACTCTCTCTTCTAAGATTGCCTTCTTTGCCTCTGTTAATGCCGCTGATTCAGTTCTAAAAGTTTCATCCCAAACTGTTGAATTGTTAAACTCATCGACTATTTCCAAAGCCCACTCTTCATCGCCTTCCAGTCGATAAATCTCCACTTTAACGGTTCTACCACCACTGGAGATATCTTGGGATAAAGATGAAAGCTCTAATTTTGGTTCTTCATTCATATCAACAAATCTTCATTTTCAACGACTTTCATATAACATTTTTTAGTGAGCATACGCACTAACCCTTTAATTTTTGCACTCTAGTACTTTTACCTGCCGAGACTAACCCAACCCCTCACTTCACCGGATTCTTAGTCCCCGCCTTCGCGCGGCCTTTGACACCTTCGTTGTAAATCGCGCGGCGTGAGAACAGCCACTGGCCGTTGACGCGGCGCAGGTCGTCTTCGTAGTGGCCGTACAGGCCGTAGAAGGATTTGCGGTCGGCGGTGTTGTTGTTGGCCTGGAACCAGTAGGTCCAGGCTTTGGCGGTGTCGCCGTCGACGGTGACGACGGTGTTGGTGATGAAGTGGCGGGTGGTGGCGGGCCAGGCGGCGTTTTCAGCGTTTTTGCTGAGGTTGTAAACGCCGTCGGCTTTGAACTTGCGGATGGCTTCGCGGCCTTTCACTTCGCCGCCGGCCCAGTCGAGCACGCCGTCTTCGGTGAACACATTGGCGTAGCCGTCGGCGTCGTTGAAGTCTTGCGCAAAGATGTAGCGGCCTTGCAGATCGACGATGTGGGCATAGTCATCGCCGTAGCTTACGGGCTTTGGTTGCGCTTGCGCGGTGGGTGCAGTGAACGCCAGCACGCTGGCGAGCATGGGGATGAGTGTGGCTCTGAAAAGTTTGCTGTGGCTGGCGTGCATGGGATGTTCCTCTTGTTTTAACTTTTTTGACTGAACTGCGGACCGACTTTATTTTTTGGCGAGATCAGACTCCAGCGTAAAGGTGCCAGTGGTCTTGCCCTGGTAGCGGGTGGCATTCAGCCATTGGAAGCTGGCGTCAAACAGCCGCTCGTTGCCGTGTTCCCACATGGCGTTGTGCGAAGCGCAGCGCAGTTCGATCAGCACTTTCTTGCTGGCGCCGAGATCGGCATACATCTCACGCACGCGGTCGGGGTTCACCTGGCCGTCGGTGAGGCCGGTGACCACCATCATCGGGGTTTTGGTGGCGGCAACTTCCTTGGGTGTCCAGCCGAAGGTGGGCACACGTGGTGCGCGGCGCACGCCGCTGCCCCACTTGGCGCCGACCGGGTCGGAGTCGAGCATGTCTTTCCACACGGCGGCGGCTACTGCCGGGTCATATTGATTGACGCAGCCGGTTTGGCCATCCCACTGCTTGAGAAAATCCTGTTGCGATTGTTTGGTAACAGCGACGCCCGCGATGGCGGCATCAGCCTCTTTCGCTGGCGCCTGGCGGTTGTAAGCGGGGGCGAGGATCACCACAGCGGAGACTTTATCGGGATGCAGCGCAGCATAGCCGGCTGTGCGGGGCCCGCCTTGCGACCAGCCCACCAGGTTCACTTTGTTGACCTTGTGTTTCTTGCGCAGGAATTCCACCACGGCGTCGATGTCGCTCCAGTCAGAGGCCATTGTGGTGAGGGCTGAGGAAAAGGTGGCTTCACAGGTATCGGGAAATTCCTGCTTCTGCTGCTCGGCGCTGAGGTTGCAGCGATCATTCATCTGCGGCGGGCGGGTGGAGCGGCCATAGCCTGTCATGTCGGTGGCATAGGTGGTGAAGCCGCGTTCGGCCAGATACTCCATCCAGCTATAACCGGCCACTGGCACATCGAAGGCCACTTCGGCCGGTGTGCCGGCGCCGTGCACGAAAAGTACAGGAATCTTTTGCTTGGGTGTGACTGCGCTCACTTCTCGCACATAAAGACGCGCGGTGGCGCCGTTCATGCCAGGCGCGGTTGATTTGACTGTTACCTCTTGTTCACTGCGATGCAAGGAAACCAGCGGTTGTGCGGCGTGGGCGATTGCCGCACACAGCAACAGCAAGGTGGTGCCGGCAATTTTGTGTTTGATGGTCATGTTCGATATCCGCCTGGAGGTTAATCAGCTG
>CANCGR010000374.1 GCA_947377625.1 Gammaproteobacteria bacterium
CCCAGATGTATGTGCTGGGTGAACAGGGAAAGAAACTCATCTTCGCGATGGCTGGCCATCAGCACCGTAGTCGTGGTTTGGCTGGCCAGATGTTCAAGGAAATAGCGAACGCGACTGCGATTGATGTCATCCAGCCCTTGCGTTGGCTCATCCAGGATCAGCAACACGGGTTGTTTGACCAACGCTCGCGCCAGCAAGGCCAACCGTTGTTCACCGTAGGACAAATGCTTGAACGGCACGTCCTCGCGTCCTGTCAGGCCAGTGAGTGCCAGCCAGGTTCTGGCATGGCGTATCTGCGAAGGTTCGACGCTGTCATACAGACCGATGGTGTCGAAAAAACCGGATAGCGCAATTTCCAATGCCGAGCCTGCCACCCGGTGATCACGGTGCAACGCAGGCGAGACGATGCCCATGCGCTGCTTGAGTTCCCAAATGGTTTCACCGCTGCCACGCCTGATGCCGAACAGCAGCAAATCATTGCCGTAGCATTGCGGATTGTCGCCAGTCACCAGACTGAGCAAGGTCGATTTGCCGGAACCATTGCGGCCGGTAATCAAGGTATGCGACCCACGCCGCACTTCCAGATCGATGCTGTGAAAAACCGGCGCTTGCTCATATTGCACGGTGCCATTGTGCAGTCGGATCAGCGGATCGGCAGGCTGTTCACGCAGCAAAGGCTCCGGCCATGCTGGCAACAAAGCGGGATCAAAGGCGAGTAATGCACGCACAGCCGGGTTTTCCAACACGCTTGCGGCAGCGCCGGCGACCAACAGCTCGCCCTTGTCGAGCACAGCGATGTGAGTGTGCCAGGGAAAAATATCTTCCAGCGTGTTCAACAGGAACAGCAGGGTGGTGGACTGGTCGGCAATGACCTCGTCAAAAAAGCCCGCAAGATTTTTCCTTGCCTGACTGTCCAAACTGTCAAACGGTTCATCCAGAATCAACAAGTCAGGATGTTGTAGCCATTGCCAGGCCAGCAGCGTCTTGCGGGCTTCGCCGCTGCTCAGTTGCCGGTAGCCACGTTGCAAGAGTGACTCCAGACCGAGAAATGCCAGTTCAGGCGGCAGGGCCGCCGGCAGATCCAGCAACTCTTGAACTCTGGTTCCAATATCGGCGCCTTCCATGAACTCGCTGTCATCATTCCTGATTTCCTGTTCGAAAAATGCCTGCTGCATTTCAAACGACAACAACCCGACTTTGTCAAAACCATGGGAAAAAGTGCCTTTTTGCAACACCGCTTTGCCAGTCAACAGTTGGGTGAGATGTTGCTTGCCGGCGCCATTGCGACCGATCACGGCCCAGCATTCGCCCGGATTGACCTGCCACTGGTTGATCACAAGATTGGAGGTAACTACTTGGTTGGCGAGCAACGACTTGGCGGGCAATGGCATGGGCTTTTGTCTTAGAATATCGGTCTTTTACAGCAAGCGGCAATTATAGCCAGACCCGCTGGTCTGCGGATCGTCATTGAGCGTATACAAAACCCGACACTTCGGGTGCCAGGAGTATCTGCATGAACACGTCCATCTCGCGTCAAAAATTTCCGCTGGTACTGTCGGGGGCTACTGCCTTGGTAGTAATCGTGTGGATGCTCAGTGGCATGTTCAGTCACAGTGAAAGCTCTACACCTGCCAATGGGGCTGGTGCGACACAGTCGCAAGCACTGCCGCAAGTGCGCGTGCAGCAGATGACAGCAGCACCCGTCACCCGTGAGATCGTTGTCAGCGGCCGTACCGAGCCTAATAGAACACTGGAATTGCGTACCGAAGCCGAAGGCACCGTGAGCAGCTTGGGTAGCGCACGTGGTGCTGTAGTGAAAGCCGGTGCACTGGTGGCGAAACTGGATACGCGTGATCGCCCGGCCCGACTGCATGAAGCCGAAGCGCTGGTGTCACAGCGCGAGCTGGAATATGCCGGTATCCAAAGTTTGAATACCCGCCAATTCACCACGCCCGTGCAAATAGCCGATGCGAAATCAAAACTGGAAAGTGCCAAAGCCGTAGTGGAACGCATAAAACTTGAGATCACCCATACTACCCTCGTGGCGCCATTCGATGCAGTGCTGCAGGACCGCGTCATTGAGCTGGGTGATTTCGTCAGAGTAGGTGACAAGGTCGCGGAGCTGGTGGATCTGGATCCCATCATCATAAGCGGTGAAGTCAACGAACATGAAATTGCCAAACTGGCCGTAGGCGGCAAAGGCGTGGCCATTACGGTGGATGGCAAGCGTCACGAGGGCACGGTGCGCTATCTAGCGCCCAAGGCCAACAGCAACACCAGAACCTTTCTGATCGAGCTTGCCGTGCCGAATCCTGACAACAGCATCCGCGCCGGTATGACGGCGGAACTGCGCCTGTTTGCGGATACCGTGAATGTACACAATATCAGCGCTGCCTTGTTGAGCCTGGCCGACGACGGCACCATCGGCATCAAAGTCGTGGATGCTGCCAACACCGTGCATTTCCATCCGGCCACCATCGTGGGTGCTGCCGACGGCGGCCTGCAACAGATCAGCGGTCTGCCTGATTCGATCAACCTGATCACCGTGGGCCAGGCCTTCGTCAAAGACGGCCAGAAAGTGAATGCAGTCACCGCCGCCTCGATGCCTGGGAACAGCAAACCATGAATGCGCTGATTGATGCTTTTGTTAACCGGCCGCGGCCGGTTATCACCTTCATGCTGCTGCTGCTGATTGCCGGTGCGCTCAGCTACTGGGAAATTCCCAAGGAAGCTGAACCCGACATCACGATTCCAACTCTGTACGTGAACATCACCCACGAAGGGATTTCACCGGAAGATGCAGAACGCATGCTGATCCGCCCGATGGAAACGCAACTGCGCACGCTGGATGGCCTCAAGGAAATGCGCGCCACCGCTTCCGAAGGTGCGGGTGTGATAATTCTGGAATTCGAGCCTGGCTACAACACTGACAAAGCGTTGACTAACACGCGTGAAAAAGTCGATCTGGCCAAACATGATTTGCCTGCGGATTCTGATCAACCCTTTGTACAGGAAATCAATATTTCCGAATTTCCGATTCTGGTTGTGATGCTGCACGGTGACTTGCCGGAACGCACCCTGATCAACGTGGGCCGCAGCCTGCGCGACAAACTGGAAGCCTTGCCCGGTGTGTTGAAAGCGACTGTAGGCGGCAATCGCGAGGAGCTGCTGGAGATCATCGTTGACCCGGTGGCGCTGGAAAGCTATGGCCTCAGTTACACCGACCTCATCAGCTTTGTGACACGCAACAACCGGCTGGTAGCAGCCGGTGCAATGGATACCGGCAACGGACGTTTCTCTATCAAGGTGCCGGGCATCATCGAAAATCTTGATGATGTGTTGAGCATGCCGGTGAAAACCGATGGCCAGCGTACCGTGAGCTTCAAGGATGTCGCTACCATTCGACGCACCTACAAGGACCCGGACAGCTATGCACGTCTGGATGGCAAGTCAACAGTGGCACTTGAGATCAGCAAACGTGCTGGTGCCAACATCATCCAGGTGGTCGATGAAGTGAATGCACTGATCAAGGCAGAACAAGGCAGCTGGCCTGCCAATCTGCAGGTCACTACCACGCAGGACAACTCCAAACAGATCCGCACGATGCTGGTCGACCTCGCCAACAACGTGGCGACATCCGTGTTGCTGGTAATGATCGTAACACTGGCATTGCTGGGGCTGCGCTCGGCCGGGCTGGTGGCGATTTCTGTGCCCGGTTCATTTCTGACCGGCGTGCTGATGATTCACCTGATGGGCTACAGCATGAACATTGTGGTGCTGTTTGGCTTGATCATGTCGGTGGGCATGCTGGTCGACGGTGCCATCGTGGTGGTGGAGTTGGCCGAGCGCAATCTTGAAAATGGCTACACGCCCAAGCTGGCCTATGTACAAGCTGCCAAACGCATGGCGTGGCCGGTGACCTCATCAATCGTCACGCACCTGGCGGCCTTTATGCCGCTGTTGTTCTGGCCTGGTCTGGTCGGCGAGTTCATGAAATA
>CANCGR010000375.1 GCA_947377625.1 Gammaproteobacteria bacterium
AAGCAATGATGACATCTGCGGTTTTCCTTATCGTGATACCTTTTTTGCGCAAAGCGCGAAAGTTTTCGGCGCTCTTAATTGCCATTTCCTTTCCAAGCATTTCAAAAACGGTCAGTTCACCAAGAAGCTCTTTGGCTTTCTTATAGTCCTGATCAATGCGAAATCCTTGCAGAACTTCTGTCAGAATCAAATCGCCAACAGCTACTGCTCGTACTCCAAGGGTTTTATCCAGAGTTTCAGCTTGCCTGGTGTCATTGCCACTGAAATAGTCAATCCAGACGCTCGAATCAACCAGGATCATGAAGCTTGTCTCATATCATCAAGATCGCCAGACCATTTAAGCTTGCCGCGAAAGCTTTTGATATTTTCTTGTTTTTTCAACTTAATCAAAGTTTTGAGGCCAAGTTCTACGGCATCTTTCTTGGTTGTCAAGCCGGTTGCCTTTAGAGCATCGCTCATTAACTTGTCGTCAATCTCAATATTTGTGCGCATGTTTGTATTGCCTCCGTGTCATGGATATTGCTAGTGTGTACTTTACATAGAATATATACACATAACAAGACGCTCCAGGCGGAGCAAAATTTGTCGTCATGCCTTTTGCATTCGCAAAAGCCACGCCAACAAAATTTTCCCGCTGAGCAGCGGCGTTAAAACGCATATGGATGCACAGAGCACATTTCAGGTTTTCGACTGGTTGTGGTCATCGGGTCAGCTATCTGAAAGCGACATTGATGAATTGCCAAGCTTGGGGATTGATGCTGTGGTCAATTTGGCCTTGCCAACCTCCTCGAATGCCTTGCCTGGTGAGGCCGAGATGATTACCGGCAAGGGTATTTGTTATTTCCAAATTCCGGTCGCTTGGGAAAATCCTGAAATGGACCAGTTGCGGATATTTTTCAATCTCTTGGATTCCTTTAAAGGAAAGAAGGTCTGGGTTCACTGTGCTATGAATATGAGGGTGTCGGCCTTCATCTACTTGTACCGAAAACTGAGGTTGAATCAAGATGAGGCTGCAGCAAGTTACCCTATGAGGCATATCTGGCAGCCAAATGATATATGGCGCTCATTCATTCAGAGCGCAGAAAATGCGTTCTAACATTTATTAAAAGGCGGTAGGCTTCTTTTATAAACGGCTATGTGCCTCTCCTAAATTCCAGGTAGTTATTCCTAAGGAAATCAGGGAAGCCCTGGGTATTTTTTCTGGTCAGAAAGTTCAAATGCTGACTTACCAAAATCGCATTGAGCTCATCATATTTCGCCGGCGATAGAAATGCACTTGCCTTCGCTGCGGGCACCCGGCCTCCATCCGAATAGTGTGTTGATCAAAAGTGTAGTGTGTGGTGTGCGCGTGGAAGCAGTGGAAGATCGGTTGATGCAAAAAATACGTTTTTTGGACAAGCTGATTGACGAGATCGCCAAGGGAAAAGCCATGGAGAAGATTCTGCGGTGATAAACGACATCAATAGGCTTTGGAGATAACAAGTGCCTGACGCATACACGCATGTGGCACCTGGAGTGTCTAAGATGCAAATCCGCAAAGTTAAATTAGCCGAGTTGGACGCAGTGCTGGAATTAATCGATCAGTTCGACCGGCCAGTATCGCCGCGTCCGCAGCGCGCAGAACTTGCAAGAATATTTGATAGCATTCAACAAGCGGGCGGCGTTGTTGTGGGTGCCTTCCTGGAGGGAACACTAATCGGCACCTGCACGGTTAATGTGTGTGCGAACCTGAGTTGGTCAGGAAGACCTTACGCAATAATTGAAAACGTGATTGTCGCGCCAAGCCAGCGCGGCAAGGGCGCAGGCACGGCTGTTCTGCAATTCGCACAGCGCTATGCTGAAGAGGTTGGGTGTTACAAGGTTGCATTAATGACTGGCTCCAGAAAACCGGAAACCTTGAAATTCTATGAGGCGGCCGGGTTCAGCGGCAACAAGACCGGGTTCCAGAAAAGGTTTGGCGCTTAACATGCAGATGGGATCAGATCGGGGTGCGGTATGAGAGAGTCGTCGAGGAAAACAGCCATGTCCAACATCACCTTTTCAAAGGAAGAAAAGGCCTTGATGGTTCGCAATATAAAGCTGTATTTCTCTGAAGAGCTCAAGCAGCAGATTGGACAATTTGACGCTGAATTTCTGCTGGACTTTATGTCGGAAGAATTGGGAGTGTACTACTACAACCGCGGTCTCTCTGATGCACAAACTGCGCTTGCGGCCAAGTTCGATGATATTCAGGATGCCATTGGCCAGCTGGAACAACCGGTGAAATTCAAAAGATAAAGTGCTGCCATCTTGCGAGCTGATTTTTGTCATTTGAAAGTATCGCTGCTGCCCTATAGTCTTGACCGGATAACAACCAAAACCAAAAGGAGAAGTTCCATGAAACGTAATACTTTGCTGACGCTTGCGCTTGCAGGCGCCTTGCTTGCCCCTGTAATCAGCTTTGCTCAAATATCCTGCACGCGCGAGGGTATGCAAAAGGCGGTTGACCTTTACATCGCTGCGCAGACCAAAGGCGATATCGCCAGCTTGCCATTGGCGAAAGGCGGCGGTTATTGGGAGAACCATGACGCTGCCGATATCAAGAAGAGCGCGCTCAATGTGCCCATGGTCATTGATAATCGGCGTAGTTTGTTTGATGAAAACACCTGCCAATCCTTTACCGAAGTGATCGTGACCGACAAAAAGGCGCCGTACGTACTGGGCACCCGCATACGAACCAACCACGACCAGATCGCCGAAATCGAAACCATCTGGACTACTACCGGCTATTGGCTCTTCAACGCAGACGCGTATCTGAAATATGCGACCACTGAAAACTGGGGCGCGATTCCTGCCGGCAAGCGCGATACGCGCGCAACGTTGGTAGGTGCAGCCAATGCTTATCTCGACGCTTTCCTGGAAGGCAAAAAAGATCTGGTGCCGTGGGGTTACCCTTGCCAGCGTACTGAAGGCGGCGCCTACACCGGCAAAGGCAAGGAAGATGACAGCTGCGATGTAGGTGTTCCTTCCGGCGTCAATATTGCCAACCGCCATTTCGTGGTGGATGAAGTAACCGGCTCGGTAGTGGTGTATTGCACCTTTGGTGCAGGCGGCCCCAACGGTGGCAGCGGCGCAGCCGACACGCACTTGTTCCGCTTGGAAAATGGCAAATTGCGCTATGTGCACACACTGACGCATTTGTTGCAGGCCAGCTTCAAGGGCAATACCGCGCCGCCGCCACAGTAATTTGTTGGTGCAGGTGTCTGTGCTTTGTCATTGGGAGGGGGGCATTGACGACTTCCCGCCCAAGTGGGCAGAGTAACTCAAGAGGAAGGTGCCATGATAAAAGCCGGCGGCTGCCATTGTGGCGCAGTCAGATTTGAAGTTGAGGTAAGTGAAACTCCGGTAGTCACTGAATGTAATTGTTCGATCTGCAGCAAGGCCGGCTATCTGCATTTGGCGGTGTCAGCAGAACAATTCCGATTGCTTGCCGGACAAGACTCGCTTACCACCTATACTTTTGGCACCGGCGCTGCCAAGCACCATTTCTGCAGAGTGTGCGGAGTTAAATCTTTCTATGTGCCGAGGTCAAACCCGACTGGCTTCAGTGTCAACTTCAGGTGTCTTGATGACGCCGCCGGTCTTGCCTGTAGCACAAGACGTTTCGACGGCCAGAACTGGGAACAACAAATAGAGGAGTTCAGGCGGCTGGCTGAGCAGGCATCGTAAAAAATTCTGCGCAACCGGGCTTGGATATTGAGTATCATGGCGGCGGGCTGTTTGGACGCCCGCCTCGCAAAAGCGCAAGCACCAACCATCTTGAACTGTCCGTACGCAAGCACCTCGCTTGCATACCCCTCCCGGCCAATAGCGAGCAGGCCACAATATCGGAGCAGGTATGCCTATTTCAAAATCCATTAAATCTGTTAAATCCGTTCAGTCACCCCGGCTCAGCAATACAGCAATCAATCTGGTAAGGCGTGAAGCAAAAAAATTGCAGCACGCGGCTGTGTCAGAT
>CANCGR010000376.1 GCA_947377625.1 Gammaproteobacteria bacterium
GCTGGCGACGATGACTGGCCTGCCGGTGTTTATGCATGAACGCGAAGCCCACGTGCGCTTTATGGCCATCCTCAAGCAGCACCGCTCTCGTCTCAAGCGCGCAGTGCTGCATTGCTTCACCGGCACCCGCGAGGAACTGTTCGCCTGCCTCGACATGGATCTTTACATTGGTATTACCGGCTGGGTATGTGATGAACGGCGTGGCCAGCATCTGCAAGAGTTACTACAACACATCCCGCTCAACCGCCTGATGCTGGAAACCGACGCCCCGTACCTTACGCCACGCACGATCAAACCCAAGCCGCACACACGTCGCAATGAGCCTGCCAATCTGGTGTGGGTGCTTGCCAAAGTGTCGGAATGTTTGCAAAAACCGGCAGACGAAATTGCTGCGATAACAACTACTAACGCCAGAGTGTTTTTCGACTTATGAAGTTGTTATAGTCCCTGCCTCATGAATAAAAGAAAATTCCTGCAAACCTTGCTTGCCACTGGCGGCGTGGTCTTGGTCGCCAAGCGCTATATCCCGTCAGGGGGACAATCCCCTGTGCCTGATCCAGCACCCGAAACCCTGGCAGCCCCGGCCTCAGCCGACCTCATGCCTGATGCCAGCCAGGGCCCCACGCTGGCGGCCTCCAATGCCAAGGAAGAATTTGAACTGATGATGTTGCAGGAAAGCGAACTGCGGCCCGGGTTCAAACATTCCGAACGTTCGCAAGGCGGCGAAGTAGTAATCCAGCAATTGCCCAATGAAACCGTCGACCAGTATCTGGAAAAAATCCGTAACTTCGACAACAGCTTCGCTTCCGACATTTATTTGCGCGAAGAAAACAGCAAATTATTGCTGCCCACATTGGCCCGGCTTGACCGCATCCAGAACTTCGTTGGCCACGCCAACTTCAACCTGATCAGTTTCGAGGAAATCCTGTATTTCGCGCGCAACTATCCAGAGATCGGCAAGTTTGAAAAAGCCGAGGTCGATTTCATGAACGAAATCTTCCAGGCCGACGCCACCACCTACGGCTTCTTCGGCGAAAAGATCACACCCGATTTCAATCACCGCGTACTGCAGAAAGATGTCGTCAAGATCGACGGCACCGGCCACTACCTGATGCGCGGTGAATCACTCGCGCACTATCAGCAGATTCACAAGGATGTTGGCAATGAATTGACGCTGACCTCCGGCATTCGCAACAACGTCAAACAAATGCACCTGTTCCTGGCCAAGACTTTCCAGTCGGAAGGCAATCTGTCGCGCGCCTCGCGCTCACTGGCGCCTCCCGGCCACTCGTTCCACGGTGTTGGTGATTTTGACGTCGGCAAGGTCGGCATGGGCGAACAGAATTTCACGGCAGATTTTGCGACTACCAAGGAATATCGTCGCCTTATCAATCTCGGCTATGTCGATATCCGCTACACCGACACCAACAAGTTCGGCGTGCGTTACGAGCCCTGGCACATCAAGATCGAAAACGATTCAATCGCTCACTGCTCGCATGGCGGCAGCAGCCCTTGCACCGCATAGGCATCGAAGGGCCAGTCCAGCTCCCGCATTGAACCATCCGCCTGTGGCACCGCCAGCACTGGTATGCGTTGGCCATAGCGTTGCAACAGTTCATCGTTTTCACTGACATCCACCACTTCCACCATTAGCATCGCCGGCCATTGCACGGTGGCCAGCACAGCCTCAGCCTGCTCACACAAATGACACGCGGAAGTGGAGTAAAGACAGAGAATGGTTTCAACCATTACGCGTTTGCTGCAGCGCCAACACTGCGTCCCTGATCAACGCCGGGCCACGGTAAATAAAGCCACTGTACATCTGCACGAGTGCAGCGCCGGCAGCAACTTTGTCGACAGCATCTGCACCCTGCATGATGCCGCCGACACCAACGACCGGCATGCTGCCGGCCAGTGCTGCAGCCAGTTTTTGCACGACAGCCGTCGACGCGCGAGTAAGAGGAGCACCGCTCAAACCACCCGCCTCCCCGCAATACGCGGATGTTTCCACGCCAGTGCGGCTCAAGGTGGTATTGGTAGCAATCACGCCGGCAAGGCCGACCTTGCGCACAGTCGCGGCAATACTGGTGACTTCTTCATCACTCAGATCTGGCGCAATTTTCAGTAACAAAGGCACGTGTCGCTGCTGCACTTGCGACAACGCAACCTGTTCCTGCTGCAGCAACGTCAACAACGCTTGCAGTGGCTCGCCAAATTGCAGTGAGCGCAAACCCGGCGTATTCGGCGACGACAAATTCACGACGATGTAATCGGCATAGGCGTAGACCTTGCGCAGACAGATCAGATAATCCTGCGCTGCATCTTCCACTTTGGTGGTGAGGTTCTTGCCGATATTCACACCGACGATGCCACGCCAGCTTCTGCGTTTCAGCTGCTCGACCAGATGATCAACACCCTTGTTGTTGAAACCCATGCGGTTGATCAGGGCACGTTCAGCTTTGAGGCGGAATAATCGCGGCCTGGCATTGCCCGGCTGCGGCTTGGGGGTGACTGTGCCCACTTCGACAAAACCGAAGCCCAACGCGCCCAGTGCATCAAGATAATCGGCATTTTTGTCGAGGCCTGCGGCCAGCCCCACCGGGTTGGCAAACTGCAGACCAAACGCCGTAGTCGGCAATGCCGGTATCTCATAACGCAATAAAGCGCCCAAGCCACAGCGATGCGCAAGACGCAGGCCTTTCAGCCCCAGATCATGGGAAAGTTCGGCCGGCAACAGGAACAAAAAACTACGGAGCAATGCATACAACATGGGGATGGGCACAACGCAGGCGGACATAATCGGTGCACAATATAGACAGAGCAAAGCACCGCCTCAAGCCAGATTTTCAAGTCAGCAGTTTTCACTATAGAATCCGGGCAATTGCTGTACGTGCTAGTTCCCGCCTAAGACCAACATCAAGCACCGATAGCGCCAACTTCTTATCAGAGAGCCCTCGCATGGCCCATCATTCTGTTATTGCCCAATTGAAACAGTGGTTGTCCCAGCAAATCATCGGCCAGGAGAAACTGGTCGACCGGTTGTTGATTGCCGTCTTGGCCGATGGCCACTTGCTGGTGGAAGGCGCACCGGGTCTGGCCAAGACCAAGGCCATCAAGAATTTGTCGGAAGGTGTGGAGGGTGATTTTCACCGCATCCAGTTCACGCCCGACTTGTTGCCAAGCGACATCACCGGCACCGAAATCTATCGCCCTGAAGACGGCAGCTTCCGTTTTCAGCAAGGCCCGATCTTCCACAACCTGGTGCTGGCCGACGAGATCAACCGTGCGCCCGCCAAAGTGCAATCGGCACTGTTGGAAGCGATGGCCGAACATCAGGTGTCTGTCGGTCGCCAGACTTTCAAACTGCCGGAACTGTTTCTGGTCATGGCCACACAAAACCCGATTGAACAAGAAGGCACCTATCCACTGCCGGAAGCGCAGCTCGACCGCTTCCTGATGCACGTGACGGTTGATTACCCAACGCTGGAATCCGAACGCAAGATTTTGCATCTGGTGCGCAACGAAGCCCGCAACATTGAAACCGCGCCACCGGCACGCGTCTCGCAACAAACCTTGTTTGCCGCGCGTCAGGAAGTGCTGAACATCCACATGGCCGAAGCAGTAGAGGAATACATTCTGCAGTTGGTAATGGCCACCCGTAACCCGGCCCGCTACAGCAAAGAGTTGGCCAACTGGATTGATTATGGCGCCAGCCCGCGCGGCACCATTGCGCTGGATCTGTGCTCACGTGCGCATGCGTGGCTGAAAGGCAAAGACTTTGTCAGCCCGGAAGATGTGCATGAAGTATTCCATGACGTGCTGCGTCACCGCGTGCTGCTGAGCTTTGAAGCCGAAGCCGCCGGCGTGAATGCCGACAAAGTGCTCAACACCATATTGGAACTGGTGCCCACGGCCTGAACCAGTAACGCTGGAATACTCCATGTCGCGCAAACGCCAGCTCAATGCAGAACAGGACCGCTACCGTTGCCGCGGTGC
>CANCGR010000377.1 GCA_947377625.1 Gammaproteobacteria bacterium
GAGCATGATCGCCGTGCCGTGCGTGTCATCAGCGCATACGTAATGCACGCAATGCCCCTGCATGCGCTGAAAACGCACCCATATGTCGGCCTGGATGTAGCCGAGCATGTGCCCGAGGTGGATAGGGCCGTTGGCGAAGGGGAGAGCGTTGGTAACGAGGATGTTGCGGGCAGTCATTAATGGGTACTCACTATGCTACGAGCTTGATCAGCTTCCACTGAAGTTGATCAAGCCCTCAAAGCAGCAATTGTACCCTGATCAACTAATCGTGATACCGCGAGATAACGAACGCTTCATCGTTGAAATGCAGGCCGCCATGCTTGTTCAGCACCTTCTCAGTGGCCTTCAAATAAGTGCCGTCGTTGATAACTTGCTCCAGTCGTTGATCTTCGATCTGGTTGACATAGACCGAGGCGTTCCACGCGGCAAACAAGGTGGAAGTGCCGATGCTGGCGCCACCAATCTCGGAAGGCAGCGCATGCATGCGGTATTTGAAGATGGCCTTGTCATCCGACTCCTCCTTCATTTTGAAGTGGCGGGCATCGCGACCCAGCACGGCGCGCAGCTCAGTAAAAATGTCATGACGGTTGACCGGGAACGGCACTTCACCGGGCCAGAATTCCTTGATTACTTCTTCGGCCGGATCCTTGCCGCAGGACTGGATGATCAGCATGCGGCCACCGGGTGCGAGCGAACGCACCAGCGGTGCCACGATCTTCTCTGCCTTGAAACGGGCGGAAGTGCGCGCACGCCACGGCTGCGAAGCCAGGATGAAATCGAAATACCAGTTTTGCATGCCCGGGCGCGGAATTACCGCGTCCAGCAGGATCTGGTGATCCTGGCGGTAGATCACCACTACCGACGGGCGTTTGAATAGCGGGTTGCCGCTGACCTTGCTGGTCTGGGTTTCCCAGCCATGCGCAAACAGCGGATGCATGCTTTCCAGCTGCTGCTTGTAACCGTAGGACATGCTGCCTTCGAGTTTGATTTCCTGCCAGTTCATTGCATTGGCCGAAGCCACGTTGGACGGCATCAAACGACAATCAGAGTAGTTGAGATTGGTCAGCACCAGCACGGTGGCGGGATGCTCGCAAAAGCGGTCGACCATTTTGTCGAGACCGATGCGCACGTCTTCCATGCTGATCTCCTTGGCCACCACTACCACTGGCACGGTAGGGAAACGATGGTGCAGATCGCGCAGACAATCCGACAATACCGTGGCGTCGCCCATGCCCGCGTCATACAGCCGCAGCGCCGGTGCAATCGGGCGCAGGTGCTGGAACTCCTTGCCGGCGCGTTTGGCGATTGCGGACTTCTCGTTGCAGGTATTGATGAACGACAAGTAGTTCTGACGGTTGTCGTAAAAACGGAATTCGGTTTTCTGGCCGGCGGCGGGTGCATTCTTGCTGACTGCTTTCCCACTCGTGCTTTTGGTCGTTCTTGCCATACTGCGTCCCCTGTATTTAGCGTGATGTAAGACACAAAGACCGGATACTAAGAGCCGGCAGGCCGGGGGTCAAATGGCAAGCCCGGCAAAGACAGCCGCAGGAGTGTGACCATTTTCGTCAGTATCTGGTCATGTTTGGCTGAACTGTTACCAGTGCACCCAGCGCAGTTCTTCGATTCGCTGAATGGAAATCGGCTATATGCGCCAGTACTTGCAGTCAGGCCACTATATCCGGGGTAATCCGGGAAGTTTTCCGTTGTGGCACATGAATTGCGTGTGTGATTGTGCAGTTTGATGTTTGTCCTGCTTCGGCTCTCCTTGTCGTTACAGTCCCAACATTGAGGAAGTAATTACAAGTTGTCTCATCCTAACCATCAAATTTTGGAGTAACACGATGAAAAACATGAAGCAGAACATCCAAAAGGGTTTCACCCTTATCGAATTGATGATCGTAATCGCGATCATCGGTATTCTGGCTGCCGTAGCATTGCCGGCTTACCAGGATTACACCATTCGCGCCAAAGCCTCTGAACTGATCCTGGCGGCTACCACTGCCAAGAACATCATTTCCGAGTACGCGATCATCAACAGCACTTTGCCAAGCACTACAGCGATCACCATCCAGAACATCACCTCCGGTATGACCCGCAGTGTGAGCTGGACCGGTACTTCCATCCGCGTGCTGGGCAAGCGCACCGCGCTGGGCGCCAACGTGACTTTGTCGCTGAAGCCAAGCCGCAACAGCTCCGGTGGTGTTGATTGGCATTGCCGCGCAGTGCTGGGTTCCAAATACTTGCCAGGCAGCTGTAACTGATCCGGCTTAACGCCAGATCATTCAGTGTGAATACAAGAAGCCAGTCTCGAAAGAGGCTGGCTTTTTTTATGAGCTGGCATTGGTGCGACTGGGAGTGTGAGCAAGCGGCATTGGACGGACGGCAACAAGGGTTCAACAAGAAAAGTGACAATTTTTGTCAATAAATAAAGAAAGTTGTCTGCAGTGTTACCGGCCTGCGTAGCGTTCCGGCCTGCATTCCCCGCTTCAATTGATGTGAATTTCGCTCCGGCCACCATATTTTGTGATGCGCTTCACATATCCAGCGCCTGCCTTGTATATGTCTGTTTTGGCACAGGAATTGCCTTGAATATTTTGCATCTTGCTGCTTGTCAGGCGCTGATTGCCAGTGGTCAGACAAGCATAATTTGTTACGAGCGGTTCAAAAACCACACCATCCAATAGGAGCACTTTCATGCAGAACATGAAGAAGAAGATCCAAAAGGGTTTTACCCTTATTGAATTGATGATCGTAATCGCGATCATCGGCATTCTGGCAGCCGTCGCCTTGCCGGCTTACCAGGATTACACCATCCGTGCCAAAGCCTCTGAACTGATTCTGGCGGCTACCACTGCCAAGAACATCATTTCCGAGTACGCAATCATCAACAGCACCTTGCCAAGCACTACTGCGATCACCATCCAGAACGTTACTTCCGGAATGACCCGCAGCCTGTCCTGGACCGGTACTTCCATCCGCGTTCTGGGCAAGCGCACCACGCTGGGCGCCAACGTGACCTTGTCGCTGAAGCCGAGCCGCAACAGCTCCGGTGGTGTTGATTGGCATTGCCGCGCAGTGCTGGGTTCCAAATACCTGCCAGGCAGCTGTAACTGATCTCGCTTAACACCTGATCATTCAGTGTAAGTACAAGAAGCCAGTCTCGAGAGAGGCTGGCTTTTTTTATGGGCTGGCATTGGCTCGACGACAGGGTCGCCCTAAAAATCACAAGAAAGTGACAATTTTCGTCAGCAAGTGGGGAAATTTGTCCCCAGTGTTACCGGCTCCCGTAGCATGCTGGCCAATATTCCCGGACAAATTACAGGGAATCGCGCGAAAGCCACGCTATTATGTGACGTGCTCCACATATTGTGGGTGAGCAGGCATTTTTCCTGTTTTGGCACAGGAGTTGCCTTAGTAATCCCGCATCTTGCATTTTGTCAGGCTCAGGTTACCCACGGCCAAACAAGCATGATTTGTTAACAGCAGTCCAACTACTACACCACGTAAACCACGACAACCACACCATCCAAAGGAGCATTTTCATGCAAAACATGAAGAAGAATATCCAGAAGGGTTTCACCCTTATCGAATTGATGATCGTAATCGCGATCATCGGCATTCTGGCAGCCGTCGCGTTACCGGCTTATCAGGATTACACCATCCGCGCCAAAGCCTCTGAATTGATTCTGGCGGCTACCACTGCCAAGAACATCATTTCCGAGTACGCGATCATCAACAGCACTTTGCCAAGCACTACTGCGATCACCATCCAGAACGTTACTTCCGGCATGACCCGCAGCCTGTCCTGGACCGGTACTTCCATCCGCGTGCTGGGCAAGCAAACCACGCTGGGCGCCAACGTGACCTTGTCGCTGAAGCCAAGCCGCAACAGCTCCGGTGGTGTTGATTGGCATTGCCGCGCAGTGCTGGGTTCCAAATCCTTGCCAGGCAGCTGGAACTGATCCCGCATAACGCCGGATCATTCGGTC
>CANCGR010000378.1 GCA_947377625.1 Gammaproteobacteria bacterium
AGCAAGGCCGACCTCGAGATCGAACGCAAGTCCCAGTTGATGCAAAGCCGTCAACAACTGGCGCGCTTGCAATCCGAAGCCGAGCTGGGCAAGCGGCAGCTGCTGCAATTACAGCTGGAACAGCGACAAGTAGTCGTGGCGCCAATCGATGGCACGGTGAGTAGCCTGCAACTGAAGCCCGGCATGGTCGTAAAACCCCAGCAGCCAGCGTTGAGCCTGTTGCCGTCAGCGGCCAGGTTGCAAGTTGAGTTGAAAGTAAGTTCACAAGCCATTGGTTTTCTCAGGGCAGGGCAACCGATAACCCTGCGTCTGGATGCGTTCCCGTACCAGAAATTCGGGGTGCAACATGCCACGCTTGCCAGCATGGCGCGCAGCACTGAATTTTCCAGTCACCCTGTCGGGGATGGCGGCTTGCCCTATTACCGATTGATTGCCGACCTCGATAAACAAACGATTCTCGCCTACGGCAAGGAATTGCCCCTGCGCCCCGGTATGCGCTTGACGGCTGATATTAATGTCGACCGCCGCTCGCTACTGGAATGGCTGCTGGAGCCGCTGTACAGCGTGCGCGGCTATTAAACACACAACTCAACAAGGATGGTTGAACATGAAAGTGCCGTTTCGCAAGCGCCGCTATTTGCCGGTGATTCTGCAGGCCGAGAGCAGCGAATGTGGCATCGCTTGTCTGTGCATGGTGCTGAATTATTTTGGCCATGCGATTGATCTCAATACTTTGCGCATGCGCAGCAACAATTCAGCCATGGGCGCAACCCTCAAGACGTTGATCCAGCTGGCCGACCGCATGCAGCTATCGGCACGACCCTTGCGGCTGGAATTGCAGGAACTGTCCCAACTGCAAAAACCGGCGATACTGCATTGGGATATGAAACATTTTGTGGTGCTGAAACGCATCAAAGCCAACACCCTGTTTTTGCATGACCCCGCCAAGGGCGAAGTGGAGATGTCGATCAGCGAAGCAGATCGGCATTTCACCGGCATTGCGCTTGAGCTGTTTCCCACCAGCGCGTTTCAGCCCAAACAGGAGCAGCAGCGTTTGCGCCTGCGCGATCTGTGGCAGCGCAGCGAGGGCTTGTTGGGCAGTTTGTCACAGTTGCTGATGTTGTCTTTGCTGTTGCAGGTGTTTGCACTGGCCTTGCCGTTTTACACGCAGCTGTTCATCGATGACGTGCTGGTGAACCAGGACTTTGATTTGCTGAAAATCATGGCCACCGGTTTTTTCATGGTGGCACTGGCGCGCAGCGCCACTGAATATTTGCGGGCCAAAACCGTGCTTTATCTCGGCAATTCGCTGGGTTTCCAGTTTGCCACCAATGTGTTCCGGCATCTGTTGCGCTTGCCGCTGGCATGGTATTCACGCCGGCACCCGGGCGATATTCTGTCGCGTTTTGGCTCCCTCAACCAGATCAAGGATTTTCTGTGCTCAGGCATCGTCGAAGTACTGATCGACGGCTTGATGGTGACTGGCACGCTCATTTTGATGCTGGTCTACAGTCGATTGCTGACCGCAGTCGCGCTGGTTTCAGTAGTGATCTACGTAATGCTACGCTGCCTTCTGCATCGGCAATTCAGGATGCGCAATGAGGAACTCTTGCAGGCCGGTGGCATCGAGAACAGCAACTTCCTGGAAAATCTGCGCGCGATTCAGGGCATCCGCATCCATGGCAAGGAAGCCGAACGCCTGTCTGGTTGGCAAAACCTGCATGCCGATGTGATCAACGCCGGTTTCCGTTTGCAAAACCTCGGCAACCTGCTGCGGCTGGCCAATGGCTTGTTGTTGGGGATTGAGAACATCGTGCTGATGTTGCTGGGCGGCATTGCCGTGCTCAACAACGAAATGTCGATCGGCATGATCATGGCCTATCTCAGTTTCAAGGATCAGTTTTATAACCGCGTGTTCGCTTTGGTCGACAAACTGTTCGAGTTTCGTTTGCTGGAATTGCATCTGAGCCGTCTGGCCGATATCGCGCTGCAGCCGCAGGAAGCGCATCGGCACGGTGTGGGCGCACCGCCGATAGAAGTGTGTCTGCAAGGTGGCTTGCAAGTGCGGGGACTGGGTTTTCGTCATGACGACTCAGCACCGTGGCTGTTTCGCCAGCTCGATCTGGAAGTCGGCAATGACGAAGTGGTGGCGGTAATTGGCCCCACTGGCTGCGGCAAATCCACCTTGCTCAAGATCATCATGAGCCTGCTGCAACCAAGTGAAGGTGCGGTGAGCATGCATGGTGTGCCGGTACTCAGCATGGGCTTGCAGGCTTACCGTGAGCGCATCGCTGGCGTGATGCAGGATGATTCATTGTTGTCAGGTACCATCTTCGAGAACATTACCTTTTTCGACCCGGCGCCCGATCGTGAGCGTGTTGAAATGGTCGCCAGCCTCGCGGCGATTGCCACCGATATCCGGGTCATGCCGATGCAATACAACACCTATGTCGGCAGCATGGGCGCCGCGTTGTCAGGCGGGCAGATCCAACGCCTGATGCTGGCCCGCGCCCTCTACAAAGGGCCGCGCCTGCTGGTGCTCGATGAAGCCACCAGTCATCTGGATGTCGCTACCGAAAAAGCGGTTAACAAAGCCATCAAGCAATTGAAGATAGCTCGCCTCATCGTTGCCCATCGGCCGGAAACCATCTTGCAAGCCGACCGCATACTGGAACTCACTGCACAAGGTTTATGTGAAGTGAAACACGCAGATTTGAGTGCAAGGCAGCAGACTGAACACTGGCAGCAGCGGCGAGCGCTTGTGTAGCTTGCAATGACGTCGGGCATCACCATATTGTGGTGACCGGCTTCCGGCTAACCAAGGAACAGCACACAATGCGCAAATGGTTGCGAGCAGTAGCAGGATTTTGTTTGGGCACAGCAGCGGGTGTGCTGTCAGCCCAAAGTTTGCCCGCCAAACTTCAGTGTGCTGATTCAGGCAGCACCATGCTGTGGCAGGTGGAAGGCCCGGGCCTGCAGGCTGGCAAGGTCAGTGTGCAGTTGTTCGGTTCCATCCATGTGGGCAAACCCGATTTCTACCCGTTGCCTGCCGTGGTGGATAAATATTTTCGTACGGCTGATACGCTGGTGTTTGAAGTCGATGTCAGCGCGGCCGCAAGTCCGCAGGTCATGCTCAGCATGCAGCAACGCGGCATGCTGCCTGGCAACCAGACCCTGGATCAGGTCGTTGATGTTGCCACCATGACCTCGCTGCGCAAGGTGCTGCAACAACTGCAACTGCCCGAACTGCTGGTCAGCCACATGAAGCCCTGGATGGTCACCATGTTGCTGACCTCGTTGCAGGCAAACGCTTTGGGTTTCGACGCTGAATATGGTGTGGAAAGCTATCTGCTGCGGACGAAACCGCCCGCCGCAAAAATTGCCGAGCTGGAAGGTCTGGATTCCCAAATGAAATTGCTGGAATCCGTCGATCAACAAACGCTGTTGAATTCCACGCTGGAAGATTACAACAACACAGAACATATGAACGCGCTTACGTCTGCCTGGCGTTGCAGCGATCACGCCAAAATTGCCAGCCTGGAGTCCCCGTTCGATGGCCATAACCCGCCGTTGACAGCCAGCGAGCAAGCCAAGCTGAACAACCTGATGAAACTGATGCTTGATGACCGCAACATCGTGATGGCCGACAAGATCGAACAATTCATCAAGACCGGCAGCGGCAACTACTTCGTGGCAATCGGCGCCGCCCATTTGCTTGGCGACAAAAGCGTAGTAAGCCAACTGCAAAAGAAAGGCTACAAGGTCACCCCGGTACGCAACAAACCCTGATAAACCGGGGTCGCCAAAATGACCCAACACCAAGGTTTACTCAGCCCACCTAACTACGGATAATGCCGACCCTTCGGTTTATGGTGTCTCTTGTCGGTCCCCCCGCAATGACAGGTTGTGAACCCCGTCAGGCCCGGAAGGGAGCAGCGGCAGCAATCCATGCATGTGCCGGGGTGTGGCTGGCAAGAGATACCACCCG
>CANCGR010000379.1 GCA_947377625.1 Gammaproteobacteria bacterium
CCTTCGGCCACCACCGTGGTGATCGGATGTGCGAGCCGCTTGGGTATTGGCACCGGCTGCATCTTCAGAACCTTGGTAAAGAAATCTACTGCCGCCGCCCGCCCCGAGCTCGCGTTCGGGTTGTGCTGAACATAGCGTTCAGTGAGCCATTGGTCAGCCATCTCCCAATGGCCCGCTTCCAGCAAGTCGCGCGCAATGTGATAGGCCGCCTGTTTGTTGCGATGCAGTTTTGCATCCTTGCTGGTAAACAACGACTCTGACTCGGCAACCGCTGTCACCGGCACTTGCGCAAAGGCCCAACCTGCCGCTGCGGCAAGCAAGAGAGCAGCAATACTGACAATACGATTCATACAAACTCCTGATCTTGTGGATAGGCCACCATTGTTGCCTCGCCAATTGTGGGCTGTCACTTTTTTTCTCAATACGAAACACCTATCAGCCTGACTAAGGAGCCTATAATCAGCGCCCCTCCACTCGACACACTTGCATCATGCGGATAATTCTCGCCCCCATGGAAGGGCTCGCCGACGTTCATCTGCGACGCCTGATCACTGCGCAAGGCAGCTATGACTGGGTGGTCTCCGAATTCGTGCGCGTGGTTGATCGCCCCTATCCTGACCGGGTGCTCCATAACATCTGCCCGGAACTACAGCAGGGCGGCCGCACTGCATCGGGCACACCTGTGCGCGTGCAACTGCTCGGCAACCACCTGGAGTCGATGGCAAGCAATGCCCAGCGCGCTGTGCAACTTGGCTCATACGGCATCGACATCAATTTCGGCTGCCCCAGCAAAACGGTGAACCGCAGTATGGGCGGCGCGGTGTTGCTGAAAGAGCCAGACACGCTTTTTCGGGTGGTAAGTGCGGTGCGTGCGGCCTTGCCCAAATCCGTTGTGGTCTCCGCCAAGATGCGACTGGGCTTCGATGACACGGCGCTTATGCTGGACAACGCGGCAGCTATTGAAGCAGCGGGCGCCAACGAACTTACCGTGCATGCCCGCACTAAACTGCAGGGCTATGCACCGCCGGCACACTGGGACGAGCTGGGCAAGATCAGGGCGCACATCAAGATTCCGCTGATTGCCAACGGTGATATCTGCACCGTCGATGACTATCACCGCTGTGTTGCTGCCGCCGGCACCGTGGATGTGATGCTGGGGCGAGGTGCAGTAAAACTTCCTACGCTGGCCAACCAGATACGCGCCAACCAGTCGATTGAAGCGCAATGGTCTTCCATCATCCCTTTGCTCAACAGCTTCTGGCAGGATATCAGTCTTGTGCTACCGCCCCGGGACTGCGTGGGCCGCGTTAAACAATGGGTAAACTATTTGCGCCAGCTGCACCCTGAGGCTGAAACACTTTGGCGCAGTATTCGGGAAGAGAAAAGCTCGCAGAACATGAACACGTTGCTGGCAGCGATGATTCACTAAGCCGGCAGCAGTTATCCCATTCGCTTATGCATGGAATTCTCAATGAATACCCAACAGCCATTGTTATCCGACTCACAAATTGTTGCAGCCACCGTGCAGTGGCTGGAGCGTGCGGTCATTGGCCTCAATCTGTGTCCGTTTGCCAAGGCCGTGCATGTAAAAAAACAGATACGCTACGCGGTGAGCACCGCCACCAACACTGACGCGCTGTTGGATGACTTGCGACACGAACTGGCATTGCTGGCGCAAAGTTCTGCAGAAAAAGTTGAGACTACGCTGTTGATTCACCCGATGGTGCTCGGCGATTTTCTCGACTACAACGATTTTCTGGCGGAGGCGGAGGCAGTGCTGGAAGAACTCGATCCAATGCATGAATTCCAGATAGCCAGCTTTCATCCGCTTTACCAATTTGCCGGCACCCAGCCGGATGACATCGACAACTACACCAATCGCTCGCCGTTCCCCATGCTGCATCTACTGCGGGAAGCCAGTGTTAGCCAGGCTGTGCTGGCGTTTCCTGATGCGGCAAAAATATTTGATAAAAACATCAAAACGCTGCGCCGCTTGGGCCATGGCGGCTGGAAGCAGTTGCTGCACGGCCTCTGATTTCAGTACACGCTGAACAGCAAGCAGCAAAAGCTGCTGCGATTCAGCTTCGCTTCATCCAGCAGACAAACAACCTGCTTTCTTAACCATCCATTCATTTTCACTGCCGCATACTTTGCCCAAGCCTTGAGTCGTAGTTGAGTCACTCACGAACGGACGGAGGTAAAAATGAAAAAGTTGTATTTGCAGAAGTTGGTGCTTGCCAGTCTGGCAGTGCTGCCGCTGTTCGCGCATGCACAGGAATGGCGCCAGGAAGGTCGTGCAATTTTCTACCGCCAGCGCGGTGAGCACCAATGGCATCGCGCGCCCGGTGCAGCCCTCAGCGTGGGTGACGGCTGGGTGATTGGCACTGATCGTGTCGAAGGCGGCTATGGCATTTACCGCTGGAACGGTCGCAACTGGGATCGTGCGCCCGGTGCCGGTGTGCGGATTGGCGGTTCCTATTCAAGCCCTTGGGTTGTCAATGACCGTGGCGAACGTTTTGGGTGGAATGGCTATGACTGGCGTCAGGAAGGCGGTTATCGCGACAGGGATGATCGTGGCCGCAATGAGCGTTTCATTCCCGCACCAAGACGTGATGAGCGCAGAGATGATCACAGAGACCGTGACGACCGCCGGGATAATCACAGAGATCGCGATGATGACGATCGTGATGACCGTCGTCACTGATCAACAGGCACGCTGGCCCATAGCCAAATAACTGCTATGGGTCAGAGGCCGGCTAGTTCATGCGGATATTTGAAGCCCCAGCTATGGCGCATGACATCCATGACCTTCATCAGCGCCAGCGTCTCATCCAGCGGCATAACTTCACTCTCCAGCCGTCCGGCACGCAGACATTTGTGCACTTCCTCGACTTCGTGAATGTAGCCATTGCTGCGAAACGGCAGCTCATGCACTTCCACTGGTTTACCCGGTTTGTGCAAGCTGAGCCGATCGGGCCGGATAAACAGCTCATGCACTTTGATAGACCCTTCACTACCGACAATCACGGCTTCAATCGGCAACGATACTCGCGAACTGGCAGCCAGCTGCGCCAGCCGGCCATCGTTATAGTTCAGCGTCATCGCCACCAGCTCATCGACACCAGTAATGGTGTTGAGGTGAGCAGTAGATGTAAATGAATCCGGCAGGCCGAGAAACAACGTAGCGAATGTCAGCGGATAGATGCCAAGGTCGAGCAAGGCGCCACCACCAAGCTCGGGCGCATAGAGCCGGCTAGTCGTATTGAAAGGGGCATTGATGCAGAAATCAGCCTTGATCAATCGCACAGTGCCAATGGCGCCTGCCTGCGCCCACTGCAGCGCCTGCCTGATGGCAGGGTTGAAGCGTGTCCATACTGCTTCCATCAAAAACAGCCGTTTTCTGCGCGCGAGATTAATACACGCTTGTGCCTGCTTCGCATCCAGCGTCAGCGGTTTTTCGCACAGCACATGTTTGCCGGCATTCAGACACAGCAGCATGTTTTCATAGTGAAACGGGTGCGGAGTCGCGATGTAAACAACATCCACCGCCGGATCGGCCGCCAGTGCTTCATAGCTGCCGTAACGCCTGTCAATTTTCCACTGATCGCCAAACTCATCGGCTCGCGCCTGCGTGCGTGAAGCTACCGCCACCAGCGCGGCGTCATCACAATCGGCAAGTGCCTGCGCCAGCTTGCCGGCTATGCCGCCAGTAGCCAGAATGCCCCAACGAATTTTTTGCATAGTGGCTGTCAGTTGCGCGCCACCGGCTTGCCATAAACCTCAATCCAGCCCATGTCAGAGAAGCCACCCAGACCATGCCCACTGCCCGGCGTGAGATCAACAAAGCCAATCTCGTCGACCTTGCTCAAATCAACCGTCGGCAACAGCGCGCCCTTGGTGGTCAGTGTTTCGACATCCAGCACCATCCAGCGCACTTCGGCCAGATAGAACTCGGTGGTGCGGTATTCATAGGTGTAG
>CANCGR010000380.1 GCA_947377625.1 Gammaproteobacteria bacterium
AATGCGCTCTATCACCACCTGCAACGCACGCGTGGTGGCACTGCTTTGCATTACGCGGTGCGTGCAGGCTGGAAACGCGCGATCGACAAGCTGGTCAGCTTTGGCATTGATCTCAACATCAAGGACCCGGATGGTTTGACTGGCCTTGATTACGCCATGGCGCGCGGCTACATCCCGTTCCTGCAAATGCGTCAACCGGCCCGCAAGGATATTGCTGAGCAGTTGCGCAAAGCCGGCGCTACAGTCGAGCTGGAAAAAGAGCCTTTCTGGCAACCGGTTGGTCCGCCTATTGGTTACGAAGCCACCATCTGGCCCATATCCGGAAGTTAAAGCGAAAAGTTAAGGCGAAAAATTCAGCCAAACATTCCGGCGCCACCGCCGCGATTGTCCGCAGTTGTTATTTTGGAGATGCAAGAAAGTGATTCGTCGCAAGTTGCTGCAGGTTTCGTCGGTGTTGATGATCACACTGGGAACCGGAATTTTTGCCCAGTCCATTCAGGCCGCTGGCGCAGATGAGATAAAAGTTTCCGAATTAAAACCCGGTGTTTATTTGTTCCAAGGCGCTGGCAGCAATGTGGTGGCCATGACTGGCATGGAGGGCGCGCTCGTCATCGACGGCGGCCTGCCGGAGCATAGTGAAGCGCTCTACAACGCCATTCTCAAAGCCACTGGCACCACCCGCATCAACACGCTGTTCAATACCCACTGGCATCCCGAGCAGCTTGGTTTGAACCAGCGTGCCAGCAGTGATGGCGCCACCATCATTGCGCACGAACAAACCCTGCTGTATCTCAAACACAAAGTGACTTCGACGCTGGTAAAAGGCAGCTTCGGCCCGTTGCCGGAAAAAGAACGCCCCACCAAAACTTTCACCAAAGACGGCAGCCTGGATTTTGCTGGTCACAAAGTTGAATACGGCTATTTACCGGCTGCGCATACCAACGGCGATCTCTATGTGTATTTTCGTGACCTGAACCTGCTGGTGGCCGGTGGCGCCGTCGGCTCAGACAGCTGGCCGCTGGTGGATTATCGTAATGGAGCTTTCGTCGGTGGCGTTGTGCGCGCGCACGAAAAACTGGCGACTATGGTGAAGGCCGATACTGCAGTGATCCCCGCTCAAGGACGCCCGATGACTGGCGCTACCATCGTTACCCAGAAAGACATGTACGAGAAACTTTTTCTGGATCTCAACGCGCTGATGAACAAAGGCATGGGCTTCAATGACATTGTCGCCACCAATCCGCTCAAAGGCTTTGAAAGCCAATATGGCGACCCCTCGGTTTTCCTTGATGGCATTTATCGCAGCATGGAAATGGCGTACGTGCCGGACTGAGCAGCCGGCGCCTCATCCCACGCAACATCTGCAGATAGTACCGTTGCTACCCTACTTCGCTGGCAACAGCGAACGCTGATAACTTTCTTCGCTGAATCCCAGCAGCAATGCAGTTCCCGTATCAACAATCGGACGTTTGATGACTGACGGTTGTGCCTGCATCAGTTTGATGACCTTGCCCTGGTTCAGATTGCTGCGTGCCGCTTCGTCAAGTTTGCGCCAGGTGGTGCCGCGTTGATTCACAACTTGCTCGAACCCAAATTCCTGGCACCAGCGTTTGAGCGTGGCGGCATCAATGCCCGACTTTTTGTAATCGTGGAAGTGATAATCGATGCCGCGTTGTTCAAGCCAGGTTCTGGCCTTTTTCACCGTGTCGCAGTTGGGGATGCCATAGAGAGTTAATGCCGTCATTACGTTTGCGCTGTCTCAGTTGGAGGTTGTCTGCGGATATTTGTATTTCTTGCGCTGCACATATTCCACCGTCCAGATCACCGGCTCTACGTAGACGTTTTTATCGGCGCCTAACACCATGGCCTGTTTGATTTGCGCCATGGTGCCGAGAAAGGTCTTGCGTGCCGCTTCATTGTATTCGCGAATCACGCTGGAAGGTGGATACAACTCTTTCACGCGTTGCACCGTGGCGGCGTTATTGATCCAGCTGTCCACGCCATAAGGGCCGGCCGGCAACTTGCTGGAACCTTCATCGACCCAGTCGCGCAGGTTGTTGTTGATGCGGTTCATGCCGTCGATATGACAGCCTATGCAGGAGCTGCCGGTGTTCAGGCGCGGATCATTGAAACCGCCGATGCCGTTGGTTTTCGAGAAGGAAAATCCGGTCTGGGTGGCAATGTTGTCCTTGGCTGTGGGTATCGCGCGCGGATCGCGCACGATATTGGTGAAGGCATCTACCCGGCGCTGATTGAAGGCACCTGCCAGTGCATAACCCTGCAGGCCATTGGGCAAATCCCAGATCATTTCCTCGGCTGATTGCTGCAAGCCACCGGTGCCGGTGTAATGGCGGCAATTATAGAAACCGCTGATGCCGGAATAGTTGGGCTGTGCATCGCAGCCGGCGGGGATAGTGCCAAAAGGCTCGGCCAACGACGCTATAAAACTGAAAGTGCCAGCCTGGTTCTTGCCACCATTCCAATCGACAAATTTGGGAACCGGGTTGGCCCACCACGGAAAGCGGATATCAGTGCCACCTTCGCGATAGACATCAAAAATACTGCGATCACCCTTGGCCAATTGGCCGGTGAAAATATCCCAGGTTTTCCAGAACCAGCCGCCATCCTTGCGTTTGGCGTGCCACAGCAGGCGCGAATCAACCGTGATCGCGTCGAACGAGGTTACATATTGGTAGGAGTCCATGCCCTTGCTTTTGTCGACGCCCAACTCGTCTTCCAGCTGGTCGCTGTACATCGGCAACACCATAATGGCGTTGTACACGTCGGGGCGCGTGAGGGTGTAGATCAGTTGCGCGGTTTCCACCCATTCGAAATCGGCCGGTGCAATATATTCGCCGGCCGCATTGGTGCTGCGCTTGCCGCGAAAACCATTGATGTAGGGAGGAATGGTGCCGGTGGTGACAGCACCTTCCACATTGCCGTGCAACACACGCTCCCAGATGAGCTTGGCGAAGGCAGGGTCGCGGCTGACGGTCGGCGCATAGTTGTAGCGTTCACTCTGCACCGCCGTGGTAACGATATCGCCGCGAAAATCGCGTTTGTTTTTACCAAAGGCCAGATCGTCATCAGAGCCGCCAAACAGCAAGCGCGTGATGCCCTTGTTCCAACCCCAATAATCACGCATGTCAAACTTGTACAGAACGCCTTTGCCGTTCACATCCTGCGGATTGACGATGGTTGGGGCCCACCGCGCAACGGAGTTGAGCGCTTTGGACAACGCGGTGCGCACGATATTAAGTTGATCAGCCGTCAGCCCCTCGTTATGCAATTCGTGCATTGAGGTGTAGATGATGTAGTCCTTGTCGGCAGCGGCCAGCTTGGCTTTGTCGTCAGCAATCCATTGCACCACTTCTGCCTCGGTAATTTTTACATCAGCGTCCAGCAAGCGTGAGGCCTGCGGCAACATGTCAGCGATGCGACTCTTCCAGGCATTGACCACCGCGAGTATTTCGGTGGCGGCGGTTGTGCAATCCGAACGCGGACAATTGTGTTTGTCTATCGACTCGCGGATCACCAGCTTGGAATTGGGGGTGTCGGCAAAATTGACGCGCGTCAGCGCATATTCATGCGCGAGTTCGACATTCTCATCGGAGTGCATGGGGGCCTGTGCACCAGTGCCGCTGCCATTGATGGAGCTATGACAGGTCGCACAGCCATTGCTGCGCAGCCACGGATAGAGTGTTTCGGTGAAAGCCGCCAGCGAGCGGGCTTTGTCAAAACCGGCGATGGCTGCGACATCTACCGGTTCGTAATTGAGTCCGCCGCGTCCGTTGGGCAATGCCACATAGCCCGCACGCGAGGCTTTCGGTGGCGCAGGCGTGGCGGAAACCAGACGAAACACCAGCGGGTTGCCACTGCTTACCAACTGCATTTGCACCTGGTATTCAGTGGTACCTACTTTGATGGAGGGAATATCGAGCGAGGAGCCGCTGAAGGTAGCATCAACATTGGCTTGG
>CANCGR010000381.1 GCA_947377625.1 Gammaproteobacteria bacterium
GTGTCAGTTCAATTTGCAATTCACGCTGGGCCGGTGGCAGCGAGTCGTGCAGGCTTTCACCATCTTTGAGAACGAAAGCATCCAGGTACACCAGCTTGCCAACGCGATCAGGAATACGGTCAGCAACTCCGCTGATCACAGCGCCGCCATAGGAGTGGCCACACAGGATCACATCGGAAAGCTCTTCCCACTGAAGCAGATTCACAACATCACTAATGTGCGTTTCCAGATTCACGGCAGGTGACAACAAGTGTGAGCGTTCGCCAACGCCGGTCAGTGTAGGGGTGAATACGTCGTGTCCTTTTGCCTGGAGCGCAGCGCGCACCCGCTTCCAGCACCAGCTGCCATGCCAGGCGCCATGTACAAGCACGAATGTACTCATGTTGATAATCCTCGTTGGTCAGGACTGCCATTCTTCACGGAAACATGGAACAAGGATGCAAGATTCATAATTCCATGGCTATACAAGACGCCGTGCCCGCTCATCAGCACACGCTCCCCGCGATATTCACAGAACAGTTCACCGCCGCGCGCGGAGACCTGTCTTGCATGCAAGTTGGTTTTGCCGAGTTTCCGGCTCCAGAAAGGCACCAGCGCGCAGTGGGCGGAACCCGTGACAGGGTCTTCATTGACGCCGACTTTGGGAGCAAAGTAGCGAGAGACAAAATCACAGTCTTCGCCCCGGGCGGTGATGATCAAACCGGAACAATTCAGCTGCCGGATAGCGCCGAAATCCGGTTGGTAGCTGGCCACACTGGCGGCATCGGTCAATTCGGCGATCAGTTTGCTGGTCGCGCTTGTTGAACACACCACCGGCACCCCCAGCGCAGCGGCCAGATGCTCCGGATGCGGCAAAGGTGCCAGCGCAAGTTGCGGGAAATCCAGCGTGAACAGCGTGTCGTTATGAGTGACCACCAGCTCGCCACTGCGTGTCAGAAAGCGAAATTGCTGTTGCTGCGGATGCAGCAGCGACAACACCAGGGTGCTGGCCAGTGTGGCGTGGCCACACAGATCAATTTCAACCAGCGGCGTGAACCAGCGCAGACGCCAGCATGCACCCTCTGGCACCAGAAACGCCGTTTCCGACAGATTGTTCTCGGCGGCGATTTGTTGCATCAACGCATCAGGCAGCCAGCTGGTGAGCGGGCATACGGCAGCAGGATTGCCGTGAAAAAGTTGTGAGGTGAAAGCATCAACTACATAGAGCGGCAGTTGCATTGAAAACTCCTGATGGCGAGATCCTTGTCCTTTTACAGTGCCAGGGCGTATGACGCCTTACATGAATTCCAGCAGTAGTTCATTGAGAAAACGCAGACCCAGCGCGGTGGGTGCCAGCCGGTCTTGGCCGGCTTGCATCAACTGCTTGTGCTGCAAATTCTGCAACGCCGGCATCAGTGTAGCAAGTGATTGGCCAGTGCGCTGGCTATAAAGCGTAGCGTCGACGCCCTCACACAGACGCAGCGCATTCATCATGAATTCCAGCGGCAGCTCATTCACAGGCACAGCTTTGGATTCAACTGTGAAGTTTCCCTGTGCCGCCAGATAGTGTTGCGGCATGCGGGTCTTGCGCGTGCGGGTGATGTTGAATGCAAGGTCCGCGGTAGCAGTTGTGAGTTTGCCATGGGCTCCCGCACCAACGCCCAGGTAATCGCCAAACTGCCAGTAATTGAGGTTGTGACGTGATTGTTTGCCGCTCTGGCTGTAGGCCGAGATTTCATAGCGGGAAAAGCCGTGTTGCTCCAGCAGGTCGATGCCGGCCTGCTGCATGTCGGCGATGGTGTCATCCGCCGGCAGTGCAGGCGGTCTGCGGAAGAACTCGGTATTGGGCTCAATGGTGAGCTGGTACCACGACAGGTGCGTGGGCTGGCAAGCCAGCGCAGTATGCAGATCGGCCAGGGCCTGTTCGATACTTTGACCCGGCAAGCCGAACATCAGATCAAGATTGAAATTGTCGAAGCCGGCTGTGCGCGCAATTTCGGCTGCGCGCAGCGCCTCGTCACGACCGTGGATTCGCCCAAGCTTTTGCAAATTGGCGGCATCGAAACTCTGGATGCCGATCGACAGACGGTTGATGCCAGCCTTGCGGTAAGCGCTGAATTTCTCCTGCTCGAACGTGCCTGGGTTGGCTTCCAGCGTGATTTCAATGTCGGCGGCAAAGGGCACGATCTGCCGGATCTGTGTCAGCAGATGCTCATAACTGGCAGCGCTGAACAAACTTGGTGTGCCGCCGCCAATGAAAATCGACTGCAAGTGCCGGCCTTGAATAGAGTGACTGTCATTGCGCAAATCTTCCAGCAACGCAGTCACATAATCAGCTTCCGGCAACTCCCCGTGTTGTTGATGCGAGTTGAAATCGCAATAGGGGCATTTGCGCACGCACCACGGCACATGCACATAAAGACTGAGCGGAATCACAAGGGCCAGCGCAGCAGCAATTGCTGCAATGCCATCGCGCGATGGCTGAGGCGGTTTTTCACAGCCGGCGGCAGCGCGGCCGAGGTGCAGTGGTGCGCAGGCACCCAGAACAAGGGGTCATAACCAAAGCCGTGCACGCCGTGCGGCTCGCGCACAATGCGGCCTTCCCAGCTGCCCTGACAGATCAGCGGCATTGGATCATCCGGAAACCGGAACATCGCAATCGCACACTGGAAACGTGCTGTACGCTGGTCATCCGGCACCTCGCGCAGCAGATCGAGCAGCAGGGCATTGTTGGCGGCATCCGGATTGTCACTCTGCAATTGCAGATCGGGCAGCACAGGCAGCTCAGCAAAGCCGCCAGCGAAATAGCGGTGGGCAAAACGGGCTGAATAAATGCCGGGCGCTCCCTTGAGTGCGTCCACTTCAATGCCGGAATCATCGGCTATGGCGGGCAGTCCGCTGAGATTGCTGGCGTGGCGTGCCTTGATGATGGCGTTTTCGACAAAGCTCAAACCATCTTCAACCGCATCAATCATGTTGAAGCCGGATTGCGGCAACAACGCCACGTTGCGCGCGGACAGCAGCTCCTGCAATTCAAACAGTTTTTTCTTGTTGCTGCTGGCCAGCACGATTTCGATCATCTGGGCCTCAGTCGGAGTAAAGCTGCGTAGTCCACTCAAGCGTGTGGCTGCTGCCGGTGCCTTCGGGCTGTACGTCAATCTTGAAGCGCAGCGTTTCCGCATTGGAGAAATCAAACTCGCCAATGTAATAGATGGCATCGCCTTCATGGATTTCGTTGAAAGCAATCTTGCTGGATTGCTGCATCAGGTTGCTGAGGCCGCCGCTGAGTTTGGCGGTTACCGGAGTAGTGGAGCCACCAGCGTTGTTGCGCAACACTGCGATATTGAGAAATGCATGCCGCTTGCTGCGCACGATCTTGTACTGCGCTGCGATGGCCGGTGCAAGAAAGGTGGAGTTCACCGCGATGTAATGCACGGTATAGCCGCCAAAGGTTTGCGACTCGGCCAGTGCGCAACTGGCGCCAAGCCAAAGCAGCAGCGTAAGCACAAGCCGCATGGCGCTCACCTCGTGATGTGGTAAATGGCGTTGATGCCAAAGAAATTCGGAGCAAATCGCATCAGCGCAGAACTGTGATGACCATCATCCACCACCGTGCGATTGAGCACCTTGATGTTTTTGTGGCGGCACAGTTCGTCGAAATCGCTGATGGTGCAGTGATGCAGGTTGGGTGTGTCGTACCACTCATAGGGCAGCTGCGGCGATTTCGGCATGCGACCATCGGTGATCAAGGACAGGCGATGCCGCCAATAGGCAAAATTGGGGAAGGTGAGGATGCAGTTCTTGCCGACCCGCAGCATTTCTTCAACGATCAAGTCGGGGCGATGCAGCGCCTGCAAAGTATGCGCTAGCACCACGGTGTCGAAACTGCCGGCCTCAAAATTTTTCAGGCCCAGGTCCATGTTCTGTTCGATTACATTCACACCGGCCTGCAGGCATTTCAAAATATTGGCCGCATCAATTTCGAGGCCAAATTCC
>CANCGR010000382.1 GCA_947377625.1 Gammaproteobacteria bacterium
CTCGAACAAGCACTGCAACTTGCATGTTCTGCCAATCCCGCTGCAGTGGCTGCACGTCAAAGCCAATTCAAAGCGATATCTGCCGAGCGCAATCGCAAACAGCAAGCACTGGTGCAATCAGTAAAAGATCGACTGCCGCTGCATCCCGCGTGGATCGCGCACTGTTTGAATCAAGTGATTGATGAAGACACCATCATCGTCAACGAGATGGGTGTGCCGATGGAATTTCTTGAGTTGAAGACACCGCGTTCGTATTTGTCGAGCAGTTTGGCCGGTGGACTTGGTTTCGGTCTTGGCGCTGCAGTGGGCGCGAAGCTTGGCGCCCCCCACAAAAAAGTCATCCTCATTGTGGGCGATGGCTCGTACATGTTCGGCTGCCCTACTGCTGCACATCATGCCGCGCGCATGCATGGCCTGCCCACCACCACACTGGTGATGAACAACGCGCGCTGGAATGCCGTGCACCGCTCCACACTAGGCATGTATCCCGAAGGCCTGGCCTCGAAAGAAGCCATGATGCCGTTGGTTTCACTGGGTGATTCACCCGAATACGACGGCATCATGCAGGCCTGTGGCGGTTATGGCGAGAAAGTCGACAACCCGGCCATCCTCACGGATGCCCTGAAACGCTGCCTGGCTGCCAATGCCAAGGGGCAGTCGGCTTTATTGAACCTGCTGACCGGCGATTAAGGGGTTGCAAACCCATTTTTGCGCCTGCCGTCTGTGATTGAACTCACTCGGCCGGCCTAAGAATGGCCTGTGACACTGTGCAGGAAGCAAGGACACTTCAGAACCGCACTGGTTTCGGGCTTGTCAAGATGGCAGGCACCATCATGAGTCTCTATAATCCCCGGCCCGACCTCCACACGCAGTTCGGGTCGACTGGCTCCTGTACAAACGCTGTATTACTTAACGTTCGATTGTTTCAACTTTTTACTGAGACCTGGGATCAATATGGCTACTCCTGCAAAAAACACCAAATCCAAACCTGTTATCGCGGCCAACAACGATTTCTCCGCCGAATCACTGGAAGCACAGACTGCCCGTTTTCTTTCTGGTGGCGGTAAAGTTCAACAGATTCCCTTGGGCGTAAGCGGCCAGGTTGCCACTTCCGGCCCACGCCATATCACGCTCGGCAAACGCCATCTGCAAACACAATAAAGTAAGCGTTTTTTCATAGTTTTTGCTGCATTTTGCTGCTTTGACCCTGCCCTCCGGCGGGGTTTGTTTTGTCTGGGGATTCCCTGTTTATGACCCGGCTGCTTGATTGGGACATGTTGAAGACACTGATGGCTCCGCGCGAACGCGACAGTCACAAAGGGAATTATGGCCATGTGTTGGTCGTAGGCGGGGATGCAGGTTTCGGTGGCGCCGCTTTGCTGGCCGCCGAAGCTGCCGCCCGCTGTGGCGCAGGCCTTACCTCAGTTGCTACCCATCCCGCCCATGCCACTGTCTTTTTGGCGCGCCGTCCTGAATTGATGGTTAACGCCATCGCTGATCCCGTTTTGCTCACTGCCTTGATTGAACGCGCCACCGTCGTGGTGTTGGGCCCGGGCCTTGGGCAATCCGCTTGGTCACGCGCCTGCTTTGCTGCGGCCTTGTCGCAAGCCCAAGCGCTCGATAAATCCATAGTGCTGGATGCCGATGGGCTGAACCTGCTCAGCATGAGTGAAGCCAAGCAATATCAAAGGCCCTACGCAAAGTGGATACTCACCCCACACCCGGGAGAAGCAGGTCGTTTGCTGGGAAAATCTACCAGCGATATTCAGGCGGATCGCAAAGCTGCCGCTCGTCAATTGCACCAGAGTTTCGGCGGCTCTGTTGTCCTCAAAGGCCAAGGCTCGTTGGTATGCACAGGCCCGTCTGCACGCCCAAAACTGGAACAGTGTTCGCATGGCAATCCCGGCATGGCCAGTGGCGGCATGGGCGATGTCTTGAGTGGCGTATGTGGCGCTCTGCTGGCACAAGGCTTTGATATGGCCACCAGCGCCCGACTGGCGATGTGCGTGCATAGCAAGGCGGCTGATCTCGCCGCTGCCGACCATGGCGAACGCGGGCTGTTGGCCAGCGATTTGTTTCCCTACCTGCGACGTCTGTTGAATCCATGAATACCGCTATTTTTCTGCCTGATGAGGCTGCCACACTGGCCTTTGGCCGCGCCTTGGCGGAGATCACTGGCGGCCGTGGCTTTATCACCTTACAAGGCGATCTGGGCAGCGGCAAAACCACATTGAGCCGCGCGGTGATCCAGGCACTTGGCCATAAAGGCGCAGTAAAAAGTCCTACTTACACGCTGGTAGAGCCCTATGAACTGCCGACTGGCCGCGTGCTGCACTACGATCTCTATCGCCTCAATGACCCGGAAGAGCTGCATTTTCTCGGCATGCGCGACTTTCTTGGCCCTGATTCACTGACGCTGATTGAATGGCCTGAACGCGGTCTGGGCTGGTTGCCAGTCGCTGATCTGGCGCTATGTTTCAAACTAGCCAACAAGGGCCGTGAATTGTCATGGCAGGCCGGCACTGATAGCGGTCAAAACATGAGCCTGGCCCTGTCTCACCGCTTTTCATAAGTCGCTGTTGCCAATCCAGTTTCCAAACCCACCGCCCAAAGCTAAAACAATCTCTAGCTTTCCACCTCAACTAATTGTAAATTATAGAATTATTGGCTTGGAAAAACTTCATGCTGAAGATTTTCAACATAGCACTCTTGAGCATCTGCACCTTCTGCAGTTGCATGGAACCCGCTATGGCCGCCAAAGTGTTGGGCGTTCGCACCTATCGAGCGCCCGAATACACACGCTTGGTGTTTGATCTGGATGCCCCGCCCCAATACCAGCTGGAAACCCAGAGCAATCCTCATCGCCTGGTGCTCAGCCTCAAACATTCCACTCTGGTCGGCAGTCTGGACAAACTGACACTGGCCAACACCCCCATTACAAATATCAACAGCAAGCAGGCCGACGAACACGACCTGCAGGTGGAGCTGGTTTTGCGTGGCGGTGTCGAACCGCGCAGTTTTACGCTGAGCAAAAACGACCAATACGGCGATCGCCTTGTTATCGATCTTTACGATGTAGTGGCTAAAAAAGGGCCAAGTTCTGACACTGACTACATTGATGTTGATGCCATCGGAACAATTGCTGCCAGCGTCGACAAAGGTGGCAAGCGCGACATCGTCGTGGCAGTCTCCGCCGGCCATGGCGGCGATGATCCTGGCGCCATTGGCTACAAGCGCTTGCAGGAAAAGCAGGTCACCTTGGCGATTTCGCGTGAAGTAGCTGCGCTGATCGACAAGAAACCCGGCTACAAGGCCGTATTGGTGCGCGATGGCGATTACTACATTGGCTTGCGCCAGCATATGAAGATCGCGCACGACCACAACGCCGACCTCTTCATCGAAATTCATGCGGATGCGGCCGACAACAAAAACGCACGCGGCGCCACCGTCTATGCGCTGTCAGAACGTGGCGCTACCAGTGAGCAAGCCCGCCGACTGGCCGACAAGGAAAACAGCGCCGACTTGATCGGGGGTGTCGGCGCCGGCAGTTTCGACACAAAGGACCCCGTGCTGGCCAGCGTGTTGCTGGATTTCAGCATGAAGGCCAGTGTGTCATCGAGTCTCGAAATCGGCCAAAAACTCATCGAATCACTCGACTCTGTCACGCATCTGCGCCGTCGCAATGTGGAACAGGCAGCGTTCGTAGTGTTGAAATCGGCCGATATTCCTTCACTACTGGTGGAATCGGGCTACATCACCAATCCCGACGATGCCGAAAATCTGGATTCGCCGGCCTGGCGCAAACAGTTCGCAAGCGCGCTGGTCAACGGTATCACCCAATGGTTCGAGGATCGCCCACCGCACGGTACGCTGATCTCGTGGCGAAAAGACCACGGCTTGGATGAACAGGACAGTCCCGGCACTTACAC
>CANCGR010000383.1 GCA_947377625.1 Gammaproteobacteria bacterium
ACCTCGTCGAAATCGGCGGCGAAGTGCGTGTGCAAGGCTGGCGTGAACCGGAAAAGAGCTGGGTGATTGCCATTGAGTCACCACAAACTGGGCCACAAATACCCATTGCCCGCATCGATAATCATGGTGCCGCCTTTGCGATGGCAGGCTCCGGCGATTACCGCAATTTCTTTGAGAAAGACGGCAAACGCTACTCGCATGAGATAGACCCGCACACGGGCAAGCCGATTGATCACACGCTGGCGGCAGTGACGGTGTTGGCCGATACTGACGCCGAAGCGGATGCGTGGGCCACCGCAATGATGGTGCTGGGGCCGGAAGCCGGGCCGCTGCTGGCGGAAAAACGCGGCATGGCTGTGTATTTTATAGTCCGTAAAGGCGAAGGTTTTGAGACCAGCCACACAGTTGGCTTTGAGCCGTATTTGAAGATTGATTGAACACTGGTACTGAACTTTTGATAGTAGACTTTTAGTTAGTAGTGGATTTTGCAACAGATGGCACAAGCCGTTGCTGCAACGACTCGATGAGGAAATGAACAATGGCCAAACACAGTTTTGATCTGATCGTCATTGGCAGCGGCCCGGCTGGTGAAAGCGCAGCGATGAACGCTGTCAAACACGGCCACAAGGTGGCGATGATCAGCGACAAACCACGCCCGGGTGGCAACTGCACCTTTCTAGGCACGATTCCATCCAAGGCCTTGCGTCATGGCGTGAAGCAGGTCATCCAGTTCAAGACCAATGCGATGTTCCGTGAATTCGGCGATGTGCCGAAAGTCACCTTTCAGCAGTTGATGAAGCATGCAGATCGCGTGGTGGAAGACCAGGGGAATCTGCGCCACGATTTCTATCAGCGCAACCAGGTGCAGATTTACGAAGGCACTGCCAGTTTTGTCGACGCCAACACCCTGGAGATTCAGCAGGGGCGCGAGAAAATCAAATTGCACTCGGAGTATTTCATGATCGCTACCGGTGCGCGTCCGTACCGTCCTGAGAATGTCGACTTCACTCACAAGCGGGTTTTTGACAGCGACACTATTCTCAAGATGAAGCTGCAACCGCGCAAAGTCACCATTATTGGGGCTGGTGTGATTGGTTGTGAATATGCATCGATCTTTGGCGGGCTGGGTTGCAAAGTGGAATTAATTAACCCTTCCACCACTTTGTTGTCGTTCCTTGATGTGGAGATATCGGAAGCGCTTAGTTACCACTTGCGCAATCTCAGTGTGCGCTGCCGCCACAATGAACATTTCGAGCGCATGGATTATCACGATGACCACATCATCACTTATCTGGAGTCCGGCAAGAAAATCAAAAGCGATATCGTGCTGTGGGCCAACGGCCGCACCGGCAATACCGACAAGCTGAACCTTGCTGCCGTAAATCTTACTGCCAACAGTCGCGGTCAACTGGCTGTCAATGACCGTTACCAGACTGCCGCCCCCAATATTTATGCAGCCGGTGACGTGATTGGTTGGCCGGCGTTGGCCAGTGCTGCTTATGACCAGGGCCGCGCTGCCACCAATGCCATCTTCGACCCGGAAGCATTTACTGCGCTGGAAGAGATTCCCAACGGCATCTACACGATTCCGGAAATCAGCACGATCGGCTTGAATGAGAAAGAGCTGACCGAGAAGAAAATTCCGTATGAGGTAGGCAAGGCCTTCTTCCGCAACATCGCCCGCGCCCAGATCACCGGTGATGAAGTGGGCATGCTGAAGATCATCTTCCATTTCGATACGCTGGAGATCCTCGGCATCCACTGTTTCGGTGACCAGGCCTCGGAAATCGTGCATATCGGCCAGGCCATCATGAAGCAGCAAGGTGGTGCCAATTCGCTGCGTTATTTCCTCAATACCACCTTCAATTACCCGACTATGGCCGAGGCCTACAAGGTGGCAGCGCTGGATGGTATCAACCGCATTTTTTAAAGGGGAAAATTACTTGAAGATGATGGGTTGAAAGTGTAAATTTCTTTTCCGTTTTGAAGCAGGCAGCAGCTCGTTTTTACTTCGTTTTCGGCCTTTATCCGATCCCTTGTCTCATCAGGGGCCCGCCACGACAGGGAGCTGGTAAGTGCAGCCTGGTAACGGTCAAATGGACGCCCCGTTGTTCTGCCTCAATTCTTGCAAGTTTCAACTTTTAGCACCGACTTTTTAATTTATAACTCGTAACTCGTAATCGGACACCGATAACAGGATTATGGCGTGACAATTGATATTTGGCCCTTGCTGGTCTACTCCCTGATTGTGGTTGTGTTGGTTCCTGCGCTACTGGTGGCCTCATCGCTGCTCGGGCAGAAGCGCCAGGACCACGCCACGCACGATGTCTACGAATCAGGCATTGTCTCCACCGGCTCCGCGCAATTGAAGATTGCCGTCCCGTTTTACCTCACCGCGATACTTTTCATTATTTTCGATCTTGAAGCCGCCTTTTTGGTGGCCTGGGCCATCTCGATCCGTGAGGATGGCTGGCTTGGCTACATCGAAGTGTTCATCTTCATCACCATTCTGATCGCCGGCCTGCTCTATTTGTGGAAGTCAGGTGCGCTTGAATGGCGCACTTTGCGCCAGCAGCGTGACTTGGCCAACCTCGTAGGCGAGGGTGGTGTGGTCAATGTTGGGCCACGCGCAGAAGCAGCAAAAGCGGCAGCCGCCAAGGATTCTCATCAAGATCACCTCGATAGCCACGACCATGACGCGCACAGCTCGCATGATCACGGAGGAGTACAACACTAATGAGTTGGGAACTGGTAAAACCTGAAGATACCTATTCCGCGAGTCCTGGCATGAACCAGTTCGATGACTACGTTCGCAAGAATGTGGTCATGACAACGCTGGAAGACATGTTGGCGTGGAGTCGCAAAAATTCGCTGTGGCCTTTCAACTTCGGTCTGTCGTGCTGTTACGTGGAAGCGGCCACTGCCATTTCCAGCCGTCACGACATTGCGCGTTTCGGTGCTGAAGTATTTCGCGCCACCCCGCGCCAGGCCGACATGATCATCATCGCCGGCACTGTGTTCCGCAAAATGGCGCCAGTGGTGCAGCGCTTGTATGAACAGATGATGGAACCCAAATACGTGATCTGCATGGGTTCGTGCGCCAACTCCGGCGGCATGTACGACATTTATTCGGTAGTGCAGGGCGTTGATAAATTCCTGCCGGTCGATGTCTATGTCTCTGGTTGCCCGCCGCGTCCGGAAGCACTGCTGCAAGGTTTGAACCTGTTGCAGGATTCCATCGGCAAGCAGCGTCGCCCGGTCAGCTGGGTGATCAACGATCAGGGCATTCATATGCGCGAGAAAAATGTGGTGCAGCGTATTGCGCGCCATGATGCCCGCATCGCCGCCACTGAACTGCGCAGCCCGGACGAGGTATAAGCATGAATGCCTCTGTGAATGAACTGCCTGCGGTAATCGCGGCACTTTACGAAAAATTCGGCGAATCCTCCTTTGTGCGTCAACACACGGCGGAAGGGATGCCCACGCTGTGGGTGGGGCGCGACAAAGTGCTGGCCGTGTTGCGCTATCTGCGTGATGAACACCGTCCACGTTATGAAATGCTGCTCGACGTTACTGCTATCGACGAACGCACGCGCATCAATCGTCAGGGCCAACCGGCCAGCGATTTCACAGTGGTGTATCACCCGACTTCTTTCTCTGGCAACTGCGATATCCGTATCAAAGTCGCATTGCAGATGAACGATCTCAACATGCCGACCGCGATCCCACTGTGGTCGAGTGCCAACTGGCAGGAACGCGAAATCTGGGATTTGTTCGGCATCGTGTTCACCGGTCATCCCAATCTGAGCCGCATCCTGTGTCCGCCCACCTGGAAAGGTCATGCGCTGCGCAAAGACCATCCGGCGCGCGCGACCGAGATGGAACCGTACAGCATGAGCGATGAGATCCAGGATGTTGAGCAGGAAG
>CANCGR010000384.1 GCA_947377625.1 Gammaproteobacteria bacterium
GCGGTATCGCCGGAATCAAGCGTGGTCTTGCTGGTGTCAATCACGCCATCCTTGAAACCTGAGCCTGAACCGGAACCAAGGCTGTAGACCGGTGCCGCAGGTGCAGTACCGCCTGAAGTTGTGCCGCTGCCAGAGGTTGTGCCGCTGCCTGAAGTTGTACCGCTGCCTGAAGTTGTGCCACTACCCGAAGTTGAGCCGCTGCTTGCAGATCCGCCGCCGTCGAAACTCGGAGAGCCGCTACCGCTGCCACCACCACACGCAGCCAACAGCAGCACAAAAGCGCCGGTAACCGCGAAGTTAAGGGTGTTGGCCAGCAGGCGTGAGGTGGATAAGGAGGTACAGAATCCGTTGCCGGAACTTGCGCGCGATGCATGCATTCGCTGACATCCTCTGTGTCGGAATAATGCGCAGGATGGTAACACGAGCCTTCGCGCCTGTGATAGCGCACGCACGGCTGCAACAATGCGCAATGGGATGGTCGTCACACCTTGCGCATTACGCGAGGCTAGATCGTCAAATGACCAGTGCTGTCGCCGAAACTGTTCTGGCTGATGCCGAGTTTGTCGAGCATCGACAGCAGCAGGTTCGACATCGGCGTTTTTTCCGGGAATGTCAGATGACGGTTGCCTTCCAGTTTGCCGGCTGCACGTCCGGCCAATACCACGGGCAGTGGATCATGGTTGTGCGAGTTGCCGTCGCTCATGCCGCTGCCGTATAGCACCAGCGCGTTGTCGAGCAGCGTGCCGTCGGCTTCTTTGACTGCTTCCAGTTTGTCGAGGAAATAGCTGAGAAGGGTAACGTGGTAGCGGTTGATCAGCGCGAAGCGGGCCTTGTTGTCTTCGTTGTTGGAATGATGCGAGAGCGTGTGGAAGCTGTCGCGTACGCCACTCTTGGGATAGACCACACCCGACAATTCACATGCCATCATGAACGTGGAAATACGGGTAATTTCTGCCTGCCACGCCAACACCTGCAGGTCGTACATCAACTTGATGTGGGTTTCCAGATCTTCGGGAATGCCCACCGGTTTGTCGGGCACGGCAATATCGGCGGTGATATGCGAAGCTGCTTGTTTGATGCGCCGTTCGATTTCGCGGATGTCGGTCAGATAGTGGTCGAGGCGGCTACGGTCTTCACCGGAGAGTTTCTTGTCGAGTGTATTGATCTGGGTGGTGACGGAATCGAGCAGGCTCAGCGACTGCTTGCGGCGCGCATCGCGCTGGTTGGCGGTGGCGCCGTCGCCGAACAGATGTTCGAACACGGCTTGCGGGTTGTTCTGCATCGGCAGCGGCGAGGTTTCGCTCTGCCAGGCCAGCGTATTGCGATAGGCACAGCTGAGGCCATCGCCACAGCTGACGCTGGCTTCTTCAATCATCAGCTCCAACGAGGGCAGTGGTGTGTCTTGCCCCAGATGCTTCGCGGCGACCTGATCCATGGTGACACCAAGAAACGGTTGTGCGCCGAATTCCGCTTTGGCGCCGCTCAAAAACGTGGCTGACGAACGGTTGTGGTTGCCGGTAGCGCCGCCCGGGCCATAGGCCAGCGGATGACTCAGATTGGAAATCACATTGATTTTCGAGCGCAGATGTTCGAGCGGCTGCAGGATTTCGCTGAACTGAAAATCCTTGCCGGTGGTCTTTGGTGTCCAGCGCGACATGGTGGCGCCGTGCGGAAAATAGATGGCGCCAAGCCGCGCTTTTGGCACCGCGCCGGAGGCGGCATAAGAGATGCCAGCGGGCAACATCGCATCCAGCAGTGGCAGCGCCAAAGCGGTGCCGGCACCGCGCAGCAACATGCGGCGCGAGATTGCTTTTTTACCGATCAGATAAGCCATGGTATGTACCTGCGGTGGTTCAGCGTTGTGCGGTGGTAGAGCCGCCGCTTTTGACGCGACGGGTAAATTGCGGACTCTGGACAATGCCACTGACCAGCGCCGCAAAGCGGTAATCAGAACCAGCGGCTTCGCGCATGATGGCGCGTACCGACGGCATGTCATGGTACTCCACCGGCCGGCCCAGCGCGTAAATCATCAGCTTTTGCGTGAGCGTGGTGATGAACTGTTGCGGGTTGGCCATGATGGCGGTGCGCAAATCATTGGGGCTGGCGACTGGCGTGCCATTGGTCAGCACACCGCGGGGATCAACGGCGGAATCGCCGTCTTTGGTGCGCCAGGCGCCGATCATGTCGAAGTTTTCCAGCGAGAAACCGATCGGGTCAATCACTGCATGGCAGGAGGAACACACCGGGTCAGTGCGGTGAGCTTCCAGTCGCTCGCGTACCGAGTTGGTCAGTTTGGTGTTGCCGTCACCATCAAGGTTGCGCTCGACGCCTGGCGGCGGGCTCGGCACCGGCGCATTCAGCAAATTCTGCAGAATCCAGCTGCCGCGAATTACTGGTGAAGTGCGTGAGGCAGTGGACGTGACGGTCAGGATGCTGCCTTGCCCGAGCAGACCGCGACGCACGCTGTCGGCAGGCAATTGCACGCGACGGAAATACGAGCCGCGCACATTGGGAATGCCGTAATGCGTGGCCAGTTGTTCGTTGAGAAAGGTGTAGTCGGCGTTGAGCAGTTCGGTGACAGGGCGGTTGTCGGCAATTACTGCGCCGACCAGCATCTGCGTTTCTTGCGTAAAGGCCTGACGCAGATTGTCATCAAAGTTCGGGTTTTCCGGCGTAACACCAGCGAGCTGTCGTAAAAACAGCCACTGACCAGCGAAGTTTTCTACCAGGGCATTAGCCTTGCGGTCAGCCAGCATGCGATTGATTTGCGCTTTCAGTGTGGCCGGTTCATGCAGTTTTTTACTGGCGGCGAGCCCGAGCAGTTCGTTATCAGGAATGCTGCTCCACAGGAAGAACGACAAGCGCGACGCCAGTTCGATGTCGCTGATGCTGTATTCAGCGCCAGCGGCGACATTGGCGGGCTCTTCTTCAAAGCGGAACAGGAAGCGCGGATCAACCAGCATGCGTGACAGCGCCTGTTGCACGCCGTTTTCAAAATCGCCTTCGCGGCGGCCTTGATCATAGAACGCCAGCAGAGGCTGCAGATCCTTGTCACTTACCGGCGCGCGAAAACCTTCGGTGGCTAATGACAGCAATATTTTGCTGGCGCACTGGCGTTCGTCGTCGTTGCTCTTGGGCTGGCACACGAACACTTTCTCGCGGCTGGCGGTGTGGCCGGTGCCAGTAGGGTTGTGCGGGCCAATGATTTCGACGCCGCTGAGCGCGCCGCCCACGGAATACACCGAGTAAATATCGTTGACTCCAGTTGGCCGTTTGGTATCACGCAGCGCCACTGTCATGGTGTGCACACCGGCGCTGACTTTCATATGGAAAGAGCGCGGATTGGGAACGTCGAGTTCGTGGCCATCAAAAGTAACGTCGAGCACCACTGAAGGATCGCGGCCGAAGCCGGTGTTGCCCTTCACGGAAAAATCATAGTCGGCATCGAGCGGGAAATCATGCTCAAAGCGCAGGCCGCCGCGTGTGCCCAGTGGCATATGTTCCTGGTGCTGCTTCTGCGACATGGTGCCGGAGATGCGATAACTGGTGGCGCCTGGCGTGGCCGTCATATCACCCACGGCAGCACGACTGATTTTCATTGCCGCACTGGTATAACCCTGGATCAGCGCGGGCGATATGGCGAGTCCGGAGGCAACGTTGTCAAAACCTTCGATGGCATCGTCTTGCGGCAACAAGGTGGACACATCCACATCAAGCCCCAACAAATCGCGAATTACATTGTGGTATTCAGTGCGGTTGAGGCGATGCAGCGCTGGCGCCGCCGCCATGTTCTTGACGTGACTGTCGAGCTGGGTTTCCAGTTGGCTGACAAAGCCGTGCAATTCGGTGGCGGCCGGTTTCTTTTCGCCTTTGGGTGGCATCATGCCGGCATTGAGTTTGCGGATGATGGTTTCCCATGCCTGGC
>CANCGR010000385.1 GCA_947377625.1 Gammaproteobacteria bacterium
ATGCACTGATTGAAAACCATAATGCTCACCAGAGTGGCTGTGCATGGCCTGCGCAAACCAGGGGGCGGCGGCCTGATTCATGCCCCGATTGTGGTAGAGGCGCGGCCTGCCATTGGCGACAACGTTGCCGTTGACATCACATAACACCAGATCGAAATACACTGTGTAGGCATTGAGAATCACGCCCAACCTTTCAGATGCGTACATGCCGGCCGCTTCGGTGTTTTCTGTCAACGCTGCCACCAGGCTGGAGTCTGTGGCCCACCACCTGACATCACAGGAGCGCTCATACAGGTTGCGATCAATCAGGTCGATGTTGCCATGGGCCAGATCCGACAAGCGCGTGCCTCTGACCTGGGTCGACAATTCGTCGCTGATAGTTTTCAGCTGTCGGGTAGAAAGCAGGCTTTGCTGACGCAGGTTGTTGGCAACAACACCAGTCTGGTCCGACAGGATTTTCATTTCATTGGCAACAATGGCAAAAGCCTTGCCGGCTTCACCGGCGCGCGCGGCTTCGATCTTGGAGTTGAATGAGATCATGCGCATCTTCAAGTTGATGTTCTGAATTTCTTCCATTGACTCGCTGGTTGCCTTGGCCAGCGCCGACAGCAGCTGGTTGAGGCGGGCATATTCGTTGTCCTGTGAGTTGCTGGCTGGATCTTGCAAAGTACCCACATACTGCAATTCCTGGTGTGAAATATTGGCCGGATAATTCAGGTTCATGGACTGCTCCCTGTGATCAATTGAGTGAAATGCCAGCAAGGGAAATCACGTTTTCACCTGCCGTCGCGATCAAATAAACGACCACAAATGCGCAGGCTTTAACCAAAAATATGCAAAGAAATCAAAAAGATTAATTGGTCAACGCTGTTGCACCAATGCCATTCGTTTTTTGAAAAAAAGCACCAGAAATGCGCGACAAAATTACGTTATTTGCCGAAGAAAAATTTGTCTGACCACCGGATGCCTACTAGAATCCTTGCGCTCGCCCAACAATCAATAACAACAGTCTAAGGAAAGAATTTATGCTTAAAGCCCTTGCTTCGCAGATAACCCGCATACGGCACCACACGGTGCTGTCGCTCCTTGTACTTTTCGCTGTCGCTGCAGCCGGCACTACCAGAGTTCAAGCACAGCCGGTCCCCGACAGCGCGCTCCCCAAAGAAGCTTTCACAATTGCGCTGGACCAAAGCCTGCCGGTAACCGACAAGCTCAAGGTCGGCAAACTTGACAACGGTCTGCGCTATTACATCCGCGCCAATGCCGAGCCGAAAAATCGCGCCGAACTACGTCTGGTAATCAATGCCGGCTCCATCCTCGAAGATGACAGCCAGCTTGGCCTTGCCCATGTGCTGGAACATATGGCGTTCAAGGGCACGGAGCATTTCAAGAAACTGGAAATCAAGGATTACATTGAATCCATCGGCATGAAGTTTGGCGCCGATTTGAATGCCTCAACCGATATCGATGAAACCATGTACCTGCTGCAATTGCCGACTGACAACCCGAGCTACATGGCAACCGGTTTGCAGATCATGGGTGACTGGGCGCAAGCGATAACGCTCGACCCGGAAGAAATGAAATTTGAACGCGGCGTAGTCATCGAAGAGTGGCGACGCGGCCTGGGTGCCGGCGCCCGCGTACGAGACAAACTCTTCCCCGTGCTGTTCAACGGTTCCCAGTATGCCAAGCGAATGCCGATCGGCACGCTCGAAAATCTGCAGAACTTCAAGCCGGAAGATCTGCAACGCTTCTACAAGGATTGGTACCGGCCCGATTTGATGGCGGTGGTAGCCGTCGGCGACTTTGACCCCGCAGAAATTGAGCGCCTGATTCGCCAGAATTTTGCCTCCATGCCAGCCGCCAAAAATCCGAAACAGCGCACCCGTTTCGACGTGGCCGCGCATAACGACACCCGCTTTGCCATTATCAGCGACCCGGAAATGCAAGCGACCCGGCTGACTGTGGTACACAAACTGCCGCGCGAATTCGACTGGACCGCCGGCGGCTTCCGCAAAAGCATGGTTGAGAATCTCTTTAATGCCATGCTCAGCACGCGCTTCCAGGAAATCGCGCGTCAACCCAATCCGCCCTTCCTCGGCGCTGGCGGCGGCAAGGATGTGCCGATCCGTCCGCTGGCGGCACACGTGCTGGTAGCGGCTGTGACTGAAACCGGCATCAAACAAGGGCTGGAAGCCTTGCTGACAGAAGCCAATCGCGCGGCGCGTTTTGGTTTCACGGCCGAAGAGCTCGATCGTCAGAAAACCAACATGTTGCGTGGCGCTGAAAAAAATTATGCCGATAGCAGCACTCGCAATTCTGCCTCGCACGCCGCCGAGATCATCCGTCGCTTTCTGACCGATGAATCCATCGCCGGCTCTGAATACGAACTGGCCTTGCAACGACGTTTCCTGCCTGGCATCACGCTGGATGAAATCAACCAGTTCGGCAAAACCTGGATGAACGGTTCCAACACGGTGGTCGAACTGGTGGCACCTGCCAAACCCGACCTGGTGCTGCCCACAGAAGCCGAGCTTGCTGCCGTCATCGCCAAAGCCAACGAGGCCGATATCAAACCTCTTACCAACACTGTCACCGATGCACCCCTGCTGTCGGCAGTGCCCAAAGGTGCCAAGGTAAACAGCACCAAAACGCTGGAAGGTGGACTCACGCAATGGACCCTGGCCAACGGCATCAAGGTCATCGTGAAACCCACTGATTTCAAAAAAGATGAAATCATGTTTACCGGCTTCAGCAAGGGTGGCACGTCGCTGGTCAGTGATCAGGACTACATCGCCGCCAGCACCGCCGTCACCACCATTGCCGGCGGTGGCCTCAGCAACTTCAACCTCACCGACCTGCAACGCAAACTCACCGGCAAGGTCGCCAATGCCTCGCCGTTTATTTCCGAGTTCGAGCAAGGCATACGCGGCAGCGCTTCACCGGCTGATCTGGAGACCATGTTTCAACTGCTCTACCTGCGCATGACTGCACCGCGCATGGATGCGACCTATTTTGCCAATCTGAAAACACAAATCCGCACGGCGCTGCAAAACCGCTCCGCCAATCCGCAGATTGCTTTTGAGGACGCGTTCTTGCGGCTGATGTACCAGAACCATCCAAGACGCCAGCCGGAAACCGTGGAAATCGTCGACAAGCTGGATCAAGCCAAATCACTGGAGATCTATAAAGACCGCCTCGGTGACGCTACTGATTTTACTTTCATCTTTGTGGGTAGCATTGACCCGGCGGTGCTGCAACCGCTGGTGGAAACCTATATCGGCGGCTTGCCCACTGCCGGTCGCAAGGAAACCTGGAAAGACCTGGGCATTCGCACTCCTGCCGGCGTGTTTGAAGAGACGGTGCGACGCGGCTTGGATCCCAAGAGCAGTACGCGCATCGCCTTCACCGGAGCGTTCAACATCAAGAGCCTGAACGAACGTACACTGTTAAGCGGCACTACCGAAATCGTGCAAACCCGCTTGCTGAATGTGTTGCGACAGCAGCTCGGCGGTGTTTACAGCGTGCAGGTTAATCGCAGCATGGGCTGGACACCCGTGGAAGCCTATACCGCAATGATCAACTATGCCTCTGACCCTGCGCGGGCCGAGGAAATGTCAACCGCCATATTCGCCGAGCTCGAGAAACTGGCGACCACCGGGCCAACTGAGACTGAAGTCGCTGATGAACGCCAGGCAATTTTGCGAGCGACGGAGACCGGTGCCAAACAAAATGCGGCGTGGATGGGAGCGCTGACATTCTCGTACAGCTCCGGCATCAACCCAGGCGCGAGTGATTTCCTGCAAGTGCCCAAGTCAGTGGAAGGGATAACCGTAGATTCTGTACGCAAAGCCGTGAAGCAGTATTTCAACAAGGACAACCACATTCGGGTGACCTTGTTGCCTGAACAAGCCGCTGCTG
>CANCGR010000386.1 GCA_947377625.1 Gammaproteobacteria bacterium
GGGCATAGCGCCCTTGGCGCGGGCTGACGCGTGCAAGCGGCACTGCGAACAACGTTAATATCGGCACTGACATGATCAACGACAGGCGCCACTGCAACTCAGCCATGTGCGCAGGCAGATTTGAAGCCAGCAATTGCGCGGTAGTCAGGGTTTTTTCCTCTTGCTCGGGACTAATACCGAGATCACGCGGCGGCAGACGAATGCCAAGTTCATCAAACTGGGTCAGCCCATAATCAGCTTCCGCGTTAAAGCCTGCCGTAATGGTGCCGTGACGGAACAATACAAAGCGCGCGCCGGCTTCATCCTTGATCGGCACCGCTGACTCGGCCTTGATCACGCGATTGTTGGCAGCATCATGCATGAACACCTGGCGCATCTCACCGTTGTCCAGGGCTTCCACGTAAGTAGTGCGCTGGCTGCCCACGATATTCTGAAACAGCCCGGGCGCTATCAGATCAAACTCGCTGAGGTTCTGCTGGATCTCCAGCAACTCACTGACCTTGCGTGAACCCAAGGGTGCCACTTGCAAACTCAGGCTTGCCACCATCACCGCCACGACAATCGTGCCCACCATGATGATGCCGAGCAAACGCAACTGACTCATGCCACTGGCTATCAATACCGTCATTTCACTGTCAGCATAGAGACGGCCCAGCGCCAGCAGAATGCCGAGCAACAGCGCCAATGGCAGAATCAGCTGCAGGAAGTCAGGCATCTTGTAGGCCATCACCTGCAGCAACAAATTCGGATCGACCTCACCTTTGGAAGCTTTGGCCAGGTAGTTGAGCAAACGGCCCACAGCCACCACCACCACCAGAATCAAGGCGATGGCCATGGTGGACTGCAGAATCTGGCGGCTGATGTAACGAGTAATGATCATGGCCGGCATTCTAGCGTAGAATTTTCACAAGATTTCATTAATGCACTGAAGGTAAACATTTCATGAACTTCACTATCAAAACCGGCAACATCGTAACTGTGGCCACTCCCGTACTGGTGCTGGGTGTGTTTGATGACGGCACGCTGCCGCCGCTGTCGGAAACGGTTGACAATGCAACTCACAAAGCGTTGAGCCGCATCATCAAAGCCGGCGACATCAAAGGCAAAATCGGTGATGTGTTGCTGTTGCAGAAAATCGAAGGCTGCAAGGCCCAGCGCATTCTGCTGGTGGGTTGCGGCAAAGCCAAAGAGCTGGATCTCAAAAAATTCAGCAAGATCCTGAAACACACTTGCGGCGCGTTGCAAAAATATCAACTGCCCTCTGCCACCGGCACCCTGGCTGCGCTCGCCATCAAGGACGTGAGCATGGAACGCAAGGCGCAACTGCTGGCGCAGACCTTTGTCACTGCCCAGTACAAGTACACCACCACCAAGCCCAAAGCCACCAAGCAGTTCCAGCTGGACACCATTACGCTGCTGCTGGCGGACGGCAAGGATCGTGCTGCCGCCCAACGCGGCCTCACCAGCGGCGCTGCCATCGGCAAAGGCATGAATGTAGCGCGCGAACTTGGCAACCTGCCGGCCAATATCTGCACGCCTACTTACCTGAGCAAACAAGCACTGCAGCTGGCCAAGAAGCACAAGCTGCTGCAAACGCAAGTATTGAGCGAAGCGCAAATGAAACGGCTCGGCATGTTGTCGCTGCTATCGGTTGGCAATGGCAGCGCTGAACCCTCCGCGTTGATCGTGATGCAATACCGTGGTGCACCCGCTTCGGAAAAGCCGCGCATTCTGGTCGGCAAAGGCATCACCTTTGACACTGGCGGCATCAGCCTCAAGGGCGGCGCAGGCATGGATGAAATGAAGTTCGACATGTGTGGCGCTGCCAGCGTGCTCGGCGTGATGAATGCACTGTGTGAACTCAAACCCCGCATGAACGTGATCGGCATCATTGCCAGTGCCGAGAACATGCCGAGCAGCACCGCCACCAAACCAGGCGATGTTGTCACCAGCATGAGCGGCCAGACCATCGAGATTCTCAATACCGACGCTGAAGGTCGCCTGGTATTGTGCGACGCCCTCACCTATATCGAACGTTTCAAGCCCACCGAAGTGATCGACATCGCCACGCTCACCGGCGCTTGCATCACCGCCCTCGGCTCGGTGTGCAGTGGATTGATGAGCCCCGACGACAAGTTCGCCAACACGCTCTATCAATGCGGCCTCGACAGCCTCGACCCGGTCTGGCGCTTGCCACTGTGGGAAGAATATCAGGAGCAGCTGCACAGCAACTTCGCCGACATCGCCAATATCGGCGGCCCCAAAGCCGGCACCATCACTGCTGCCTGTTTCTTGTCGCGCTTCACCAAAAAATACACGTGGGCTCATCTCGACATCGCCGGCACTGCGTGGCTGCAAGGCGGCGAAAAAGGCGCCACCGGCCGCCCCGTGCCGATGCTGATGGAATACCTGCTGAAACACTGAGCGAACTCATGCAACGGCGACTTGTTCGCCATAGCTTCAGCGAAGGCGAAAGGCGAAGAGGAAAATGGCGAAAGTTAACTTCTACCTGTTGAAACAAAACAGCTATCAAGCACGGCAAGCACTCGCTTGCCGCCTGTCTGATCAACAAGCCCGAGCAGGCCAACAGGTATTCATCGTTGTGAGTTCGCCAGAAGCGGCGCGCGAGCTGGATCAACTGCTGTGGAGCTTCACTCCTGACAGTTTTGTTCCGCACGCGCTGGCGATGGACGCCGAGGCTGCCAAGGCACAAGTGGTCATTGGTCACAACATGGCAGTGCCGGGGTCAACTACTTGCGTACTCAATCTCGGGGAAACGCCGATAGCCGATCATAGCGGTCTCAACGCCATCGCCGAGTTCATCCTCAACGACGAACAGGCCAAGGCGGAAAGCCGCGTGCGCTGGAACCACTACAAACAACTCGGCTTTGAACTGCAGCTGCACCAGTTGTAGCGGCTGCCAACCGTTTCTTTCTATAAAAAGTTGTTCGGCCAGATCATCGTGCGCCACATATGTGACGACGGTGAATCATCATGGCCCAAGCCTTCTGGCGGCTGACGGAAATTGCGGTTGATGAAGTCGGTGAAATCATCCGGGTTGTATTGCTTGGCCGTGTCGGCAAAGAAGTAATGGTCGTACAAAGTCACCAGCCGCGCCGTCATGTACCACTTGTGATTCTTCGCAATTTCGGCATCGCGCTTGATGTACTCGGGTGGCTCATAATCAACACCAAAGAACTTGCGGTAGCTGGGCGGATATTCATAACCCACCGCCGGATCGGCGACATAACGCAGTGCCTGGTGATACTTCACCGCCCACGTCACTTCTTCACTGACATAAGGCGCCACCAGTTGCGCGCTCCAGTAGCCGTGATCCGGACGAATCAAACAGCCGTTGGAAATATCGTGCAGCAAACACGCCATGGCGACAGTGTCGCTTTCGCCTGCATCGATTGCGCGCTTGCAGCCACCCAGCAGATGGTTCACGGCAATGTCGTTGAAGCGGTATTTGAAAAAATCGATCAACGTCGGCTTTTCCGGCATACGCGGCAGTGCCGGGTTGTCGCCCATCATGAACACGTGTTGCGCATCCATCTTCGCCAGCATGGCATCTTCATCCCACTCGTCGCCGGTGCCGATGTTGCCGAGCGGTGAGCGGGCGATCATGCGGGTAAGGCCGGCTTGGGGCCAAGGTCGATTGTCAGTCATTGGTGTCAGCTCCTCGGTCTTGAACTTGTTTCGCATAACGGCATGCGATCCATGCGCACACCATCAATTGCACTTGGTGGAAAATCATGATCGGCAGCAGGATGAGGCCCAGGTCGGGCCCGGCAAACAACACGCGCGCCATCGGCACGCCCTGCACCAATGATTTCTTGGTGCCACAAAAGACGATCACAGTTTCATCATCGCGACTGAAACCCAGCTTGCGCGCCACTGTCCAGGTAAACAGAAG
>CANCGR010000387.1 GCA_947377625.1 Gammaproteobacteria bacterium
CATGCCAGGGTTCCAGAGCCAGTCGCAGTTCAATATTGACGTCACGTGCCGAGAAATCGCCGATCTTGGGGAAACGGAATTCAAAGTGCGGCGCAAACCATTCGGGTTTGATGTCGTAGCCGAACTGGCGCATTTCTTCGAGCACATCGGAAAAATCCTGCCACACGAAATGACCCAGCATGAAGCGGTCGTGTAATTCAGTGCCCCAGCGTTTCAGGCGTGTCGGTTGATATGGTTGTTGCCAGAAGCGCGAGATCAAGCCGCGCAACAGCATCTGCTGCGCCAGACTCATCTCGGCATGCGGCGGCATTTCAAATGCGCGCAGTTCCAGCAGGCCCAAGCGTCCGGTGGCGGTATCCGGTGAATACATTTTGTCGATGCAGAATTCGCTGCGATGCGTGTTGCCACTGACGTCGACCAGCAAGTTGCGCAACACGCGGTCTATTTGCCACGGCGGCATCGCTCCAGCTTGCTGCAAACGACGCAATTCATTGAACGCAATTTCCAGTTCATAGATTGATTCATGGCGCGCTTCGTCAAGACGCGGCGCTTGTGAAGTAGGCCCGATGAACAAACCGGAAAACAGATACGACAACGAAGGATGGTTGAGCCAGTAACCCAGCATGCTGGTCAGCAGATCAGGCTTGCGCAGGAACGGCGAGTCGGCCGGTGTAGCGCCACCCAGCACGAAATGGTTGCCGCCGCCGGTGCCGGTGTGACGGCCATCCAGCATGAATTTTTCGGTGCTCAAGCGGTGCTGATGCGCGGTCTCGTAGAGGAAGGTGGTTTGCTCCACCAACTGCGACCAGCTCGACACTGGCTGCACGTTGACTTCGATCACGCCAGGGTCGGGAGTCACACGCAGTGTTTCCAGGCGTGGATCGCGTGGTGGCTCATAGCCTTCGAGAATCACCGGCAATTTTTCTGCGGCGGCTACGGCTTCAATTACCGCGACCAGACGCAGATAGTCTTCCAGGTGTTGCAACGGCGGCATGAACAAATAGAGACGGCCTGCACGTGCTTCCGCACACAGGGCGGTGCGAGTGATCCATGCGGCTGATTCGCCGGGCAGCGGGGCACGCTGGACGTTGGCAGCGCTGGCGGTCTTGCCAGTGCCGGTGCCTGTACCCGTACCAGTGCTGGCGCCAGCAACCGTGCCGTTACGTGTTGCAGCCAGTCGTTCGGCTACCGAGGCGGCTGCATATTCTGCCGGTTGTTCATTGGCGTCGTGATGCCACTGGTCGGCCAGACCCTGCATGCGAATCTGTTGATACGCGCCCAGCGGTGACAATTCCTGGAAACCATCGTGCGGGTGGTGCCAAGGATAATCAGTCTTGCTGACCCACGGTTGTGAATCGAGCGGCAGGCGATAGCCGAGTGCAGAATCGCCCGGCAACAGATAGCAACGTTCGTCGCGCAGAAACCACGCGCCACTTTGCCAAGTTTTCCCGGTTACCGTCAGCGGCAGGATGTGGCCGGCTACGGTGTCAAGGCCTTGGGTGTACACCTTGAGCAAACGCGCGCGTTCGAGGGCGTCATCCAGTTTGGAATCAAACGGGTCGACGTTGGCGGGCAGCTTGCGTTCACGCCACATGTAATACCAGGCATCTTCAAAGGCCGGGAAGATATGTTTGGTCTCAACGCCCAACTTCACCGCCAGCAGATTCAGGAAGTTGCCAGCGCGTTTGGCATCAACGCCGTAATCGACGCTTTCATCGGCGATCAGATCAGGGTTCTGCCAGATCGGTTGCCCGTCCTTGCGCCAGAACGCATTGAGTGACCAGCGCGGCAGTTGCTCGCCTGGATACCATTTGCCCTGGCCAAAATGTAACAGGCCGGCCGGCGCGTAGTGCTGCTGCAGCGCCAGTGCCAGTTTGCCGGCGATCTGACGTTTGTGTTCGCCCAAGGCCGTGGTGTTCCACTCGGCAGCGTCACGATGATCGATGCCAACAAAGGTCGGTTCGCCACCTTGGGTCAGGCGCACATCCTTGCGTTGCAAATCCAGATCAATCTCGGCGCCCAAGAGGTCCATCTCGGCCCATTGCTCGCGCGTGTAAGGCTTGGTAACGCGGGGTGCTTCCCATACCCGGGTTACCTGCATCAGGTGTTCAAATTCCACTTCACATTCGTCAACCGCACCACTGACGGGCGAGGCCGCACCAGGTTCGGCCGTGCACGCCAGTGGAATGTGACCTTCGCCCGCCAACAGGCCGGAAGTAGGATCGAAGCCGATCCAGCCCGCGCCGGGCAGATACACTTCACACCACGCATGCAGATCGGTGAAATCTTTCTCGGTGCCAGAGGGGCCATCGAGGGCTTTTACATCTGCCACCAGCTGGATCAGGTAGCCCGACACAAAACGTGCGGCAATACCCAAATGCCGCAACAGCTGCACCATCAGCCACGCTGAATCACGGCAGGAACCGGAACCGTTGGTAAGGGTTTCTTCCGGGGTTTGTACACCCGGTTCAAGGCGGATCAGGTAGCTGATGTCTTTCTGCAAACGCTGGTTGATCGCCACCAGATAATCAATGGTCTGGGTCTTCTCGCGGGTGGTGTCGGCAAGGTATTGGGCAAACAGCGGCGAAAGCGGCCCTTTTTCCAGATACATGCCGAGCTCGGCCGTTTGTTTGTCGTCGTACTGGAATGGGTAGTGCTCGTGGCTCGGCTCGAGGAAGAAGTCGAACGGATTGAGCACGCTCATCTCCGCTACCAGATCCACTTCAATGCGGAAACGGCGCGTGGGTTCCGGGAACACCAGCCGCGCCAGGTAGTTGCTTTGCGGATCCTGCTGCCAGTTGATGAAATTTTCCGCCGGGGTAATTTTCAGCGAGTAACTCAAAATGCGGGTGCGGCAATGCGGAGCCGGCCGCAAACGCACGATCTGCGGGCTCAAATTGACCGGGCGGTCATAGCGGTAATCGGTGACGTGATTGAGAGCTACATGGATGGACACGGCTGACTCCTGAAACTGCGGGGGAGGGAACTCACTTTAACCAAGATGGCTTCATCGCAACAAGCGATTGAGAGCCTTGTCTAGCAGTTCCCGTGCCGGTTTGGCGGCAGCATCCTTGAGAATGGCCTTGGCATCGGGCAAACAACGCGGGCTGGCAAAGCTGCCTTTGCAAGCAATCGGCAGCTTATGACCGCCAATATCGTATTTTTGGTCGGCTACAGTGGCGGTAGCGGGGTCGACGCTGGCAACAAGATCGAAATCGAAGGCATCGCGGCGTAAATCGGCCAGGGTGCCCATGCCGGTCACTTGCCAGCCGGGTGCCTTGATCGCCAGATCGTTGCTGTTCACTACGCCGTCCTTGATCGCCAGCGTAGCAGAGAACTTGTTGAAGCGGGTTTCGCCGCCGCCACTCAAGTCGACCAGTTTTTTGCTGCGAAGCATGGTTTCTATAGCAGTCAAGGTGGCGCCAATATCAACGCCACGCAATACGCCATTATCCAGCAGCAATTTGCCGCTGCCGTTAAGATTGTGTTTAAGGCTGAGGCTGTCGTTGCCACGTCCTTCCAGCGAGAGCTCAATGCTGCCAAGGCCGGCCACATAGTTGGTCTTCATAAAATCCTGCATCAGCAACCCTGCATCAATCTGGCTGAGCGTAGTGCTGACTTTTGCAAGCGGCGTAGTGCCGGTGGCATCAAGACCAAGATTGCCGTTGAAGCTGCCACCATAAAGCGACGCGGTTACCGGATTGAGCGTGACCACACCTTTACCTGATTGCAACGGCACTTTGATTTTGCTGAGCTTGAGGCCGCTGACGGTGAGCTGGCCAATATTGATGGCGCCCTGCATATTGAGATTGCGCAGCTGCTCCACGGGCAAAGGCTTGGGCGCTGCAGTGCTGGTTTCTTTGGCAGCGTTGGTGGCGCTCGCCATATAACGATCAGCATTGATGGCGTC
>CANCGR010000388.1 GCA_947377625.1 Gammaproteobacteria bacterium
CATCGTCAGGCATCTATTTAGACCTGAGTGCGGAGCACTCAGGGGCTGAAGGCTCTGAACCAGAGCAGCCTTCACTGCATAACCCAAACCCCCGTAGCTAACCGCTGCGGGGGTTTTTTATTGGCTGTAGAAAAAAGAATAAGGGGAAAGTAATAGCAATCAGGGGAGTGTCTGCGATAGGCCCGCTCTTCCGAAGAGGAACGGACTGAAACAACTAGCCAAGCTTTTTGAGCATAGCCTGGTAATACGCTTGGTCAGGGAATTCCGCACACAGTTGCGCGAAAAGAGTTTTTGCTTCGCCAAAACGCTTCTCGTACCACAATTGCAGGGCTTGCTCCTGCAGTTCAATTTGATGTTTCAGATCGTCTGTGGATGATGCCTTTGGGCATAGCGGTTCGTAGATACGACTGGATCTGGTTTTTCCCCGCAAAGTGACCTGATCCAGTTCCCGGAACAACATGTCCGGAAATCTGGTCGCCGTTTCTTCTCCCACAATGGTGTGAACCTGATAGTCGCGAGTAGCGGTCTGTAGCCTGAATGCAAGGTTGACCGCATCGCCTATCACCGTATAAGCAAGCCGATGTCGTGAGCCCATGTTGCCGACATTGACCATGCCTGAGTTGATGCCAATGCCTATCGTGGGTGTTGGAAGATTCAGCGCATGGAACAAATGAGCAACATTATTGATTTCCTTATGCATCTCAAAAGAGGCCAATATGGCGCGCTGAACGTGGTCTTCCTGCGGTAGCGGCGCTCCCCAAAACGCCATGATTGAATCACCCATATATTTGTCGATGGTTGCTCCGTATTTGAACAACACTTCCGTCATGGCAGTGAAATAGCCGTTCAGCAGCAATACAACTTCCCAAGGTTTTAATTTCTCCGACATGCTTGTGAAGTTTCTCAAATCGCAGAACATCACAGTGACAAAGCGCGATTCGCCCTCCAGCGCTGTAGTTTTGAATTGGTTGCTGAGCTCCTTGACAACTTGTTCAGGTAAATATTGTGAGAACGCTTTCAGTAATTGCTGTTGCTCCTGGGTCTGCGCAAAATATTTCATCAATACATTGATGCCAAAAAGAACCAGCAAAACCAGCAAATTAAACTGCATGGGAATTGTGTTATGACGATAAGGATTGGCTAACGTGATCCAGACCGGAGGCAGGGCCATGAGAAAAACAAGAACCGACGCTGCAATCGGAGTTAGCAACGGCAGGAAGAGGATAAGAATGAATCCGGAGATGATCAATAACCAGAAGTCAATGGAAGCGACAATACTGGGTAAGGTGAGAGAGCCGTTAGGATCCCGCAGAATATTCATGCTGAATCTGATGCCGGGCCAAAGATTGCTGCCGAATTGAATCAGGCCTACGGCAGTCGAAAGGAACATCAGGAAAATGAACCCGAGCAAGGCAATCTTGCGCCTTTCATTGACTATGGAGGTTTTGAGCTTGGTCGTATTGATATGCTGCATGGATGCCGGGTGGAATACGACAAAGCATAGTGGGAACAGGAGGGGATGTTAACACACGGCTGTTAAGCCAATCGGTCAATAGTGTTAATCAAGGACAAAAAAAAGCTCCTGCAAGAGGAGCTTTTTAATTTCAAAACAAAGATCAGCAATTACAGACGGAAACAAACTGTGTAAGCAAGGTTTTCGTCATATGCAGTTGCAGCAGTTGTTGCATCAGGTGCTGTGCTGCCACCACCTACATTCGCCCTGAATCGACCTGAATTTGGTTTGCCATCGTCCAGCTGGGTATCAAGTGCAATGCCGGCAGAACCAGTGACATTACTCATGCAAAGTTTGGTTCCGTTCATATTGGTGTACAGTGTTTCCCCCGTGACGCCTATCAAGCCGCCGAACGGGTTTTGTGGTAGTACTGCGGGACCAATTGCTGTGGCTGGGTCGCCAGTAATGAACCCTGCAGCGCGTAACTGGGTGAAGAAAAAAGCACCTTCACCGGTTCCAAGAAAAGTGCTGGCAGCATTAGCGTCCAGAATGCCATTGCTGTCTCCGAATGCGGTCACAGGTATATTGGCCCAAGCACCGCCCCGACCGGTCAAATTAGTCAAAGCGCCATTACCATCATCACCGGGCAAGCGACCGTAGCGATCCTGGTAAGAGAATGCCGCCGCCGCAATACCGTTAATATCATTGGTAGCAGATTTGACACGTGAGTTTTCAATCAGTTGCTGGCCTTGCAATACACCACCCAGCAAAAGTCCGATGATGACAAGCACAATCGCAATTTCAATAAGGGTAAAACCACGTTCTTTTGTTGTTTTCTGAATTTTTCCGATTTTCATGGTAACTCCTATGGCTGTTGTTAGGAAAATTGCCAACCAAACCGGGGTTCAGGCAACTTTACGGGCTTACTGTAAGTCCCGGTTCTAACTTGTTCAATATGTAGGTTTTTTTTACAGAGTCGCCGGCAGGGTTAAATAGAAGCGAAGCGGTTTGTCCGGTACAGAGCTGGCGCTGAGGTCGCCACCGGCAGCATTTGCCTGCTGGCGCGATTGATAAAGGCCTATACCCCGGCCATCCCCATGCTCACTCCAGAAGGGTTCAAACAGTCTTTCAGGCCAAGCGAACGGGATGCCAAGCTTGTCCTCTATACAAGTAACCACGGAGTCTCCTTCCTTGCTTATGGTTATTTGCAGATGCGGGCGTTGATTGTTGGTCCGAGCCAGCCTGGAATAGTTGCCGAGCAGGTTGTCGACTATGCTCAACAAGCGGTCTTTGTCGGTAAAGACACTGGCTTGTCCGTCAATCGTCACCGGCAAATCGTAGAGGGCGGCGGTTTGGGTGAGGATGTCTTCCAGAGCCAACGAAGGCTCATCAAGCAATTCCTGCTGGCGCCGCTTGCGTGGTGCCTGTTCATTTAGGGCTCTGAGCATGTGCTCGGCACGATCCAACACTGCCGGAATGGCTGCATTCAAATTTTCCAGCAAGCGTTTTTCGTAGCCGGGAGGTGTGTGCTGCAGTTGCTCCGCTGACAGACTCAGCAGCTGCACCATGTTCTTCACATCATGTTTGAAGAAAACAGTCATCTTGGCAGTCTGGTCAAAAGCAGCTTGCACCGAGCCGATCTTGATCCAGATATTCATGCGCAGCAGCAGAAAGAAATTCTCGGCTTGGGCCAAGCTGAAATAGCGTCGTTCCCAGCCACGCTTGATATGATAAAGACGCACTACCAACCGGATTTCCTGCACTTCAAAAATCTTCTCGATCACTTCTCCCGCCGGCAGGTTATGACTGGCTTGCAGACTGGTGCCGAACCAGTCGAGCTCCCACTGCATGGCATGCACGCCACCTCTCTCAAGCACAGGCCAGCACTGCCGCAGAAAGTCAGGCAAGTCGTAGTGCAGGGACTCATTGAGCTGGATCAGTTCCTGTGCGCGTTGCAACTGCGCGCGGTATTGATACAGCAACCACCCGGCAGCCACCAATATGGAGATGCCAATGATGATCAAGTAAGCGTAGAGATTATTCACGCGAGATCTGGAATTTTTTCATGAAGTAATAAATGCTTTCGCGCTTGATGCCCAGTTTCTCGGCACTCTTGTAGACATTGAAGCCGGTTTCTTTCAGCACTTGCCGCACCAGTTTTTCTTCAGCTTCCTCACGCACGGCCTTCAAGCCATCGGTGTAACGGGCGTTGAATTGCAGGCGTGCCAAGCCATCGGCCATGAGATCCTGTTCCTTGCGGTGGAACAGGAAAGCGCGTTGCACGGCCATCAGGATGTCATTGGTCTTGGCCGGTTTGGCAAGAAAATCGAAGGCGCCTTCCTTGATGGCATCGAAGGCTGCTTTCTCTTCATCCTGGCCGGTGAGCACAATGGTTTTTACGCCAGTATGATCGCTGGCAATGGCTCGCAAGGTTGCCAAACCTTCCAGCGTGGTG
>CANCGR010000389.1 GCA_947377625.1 Gammaproteobacteria bacterium
AGCTGCGTGCCAGCGGTGAGCGTGAGGTGCCGAGCCATTTGGTGGGTGAGCTGGTGATGGAAGAGCTGCGCAAGCTGGATGAAGTGGCTTATGTGCGTTTTGCTTCCGTTTATCGCAGCTTCAAGGATCTCAACGAATTCCGCGAAGCCATCGACAGCATCGAACAAGATTCCAAATCAGGCTGAAACGGCGCCGTGCGCGGCACCGTCACGAACCGACCCTTATGACCATTGATGAAATTCACATGCGGCGCTGCTTTGCGCTGGCCGAACAGGGCCGCTATAGCTGCCGCCCGAATCCGGTGGTGGGTTGCGTGGTTGTCAAAGACGGCAAGGTGCTCTCTGAAGGCTGGCATCAGGTGGCCGGGCAGGCGCATGCGGAAGTCATGGCGCTGGAGCAGGCCGGCGCGGATGCAAAGGGCAGCACGGTGTACGTCTCGCTGGAGCCTTGTGTGCATCAGGGGCGCACCGGGCCTTGCACACAAGCACTGATAACCAGCGGCATTGAGCGGCTGGTTTATGCGATGCAGGACCCGAATCCGCTGGTGTCAGGCAAAGGCCTGGCGCGTTTGCGAGCCGCCGGCATCAGCGTTGACGGGCCACTATTGCTGGTTGAGGCACAGGCGCTCAATCCCGGCTTTATCAAGCGCATGACCCAGGGCTTGCCCCATGTGCGCTGCAAGGTCGGCATGAGCCTGGATGCTCGCACTGCCATGCAAAGCGGTGAAAGCCAGTGGATCACCGGCGCCGCCGCGCGTGCCGATGTGCAAGGCTTGCGTGCTCGTAGCTGCGCAGTGCTGACCGGTGTGGGTACCGTGTTGCAGGACGACCCGTCGTTGACAGTGCGGCTGGAAAATTATCAAGACTTGCAGCCTTTGCGGGTGATTGCCGACAGCAGTGGCCGCACGCCGCGCAGTGCAAAAACGCTGCAGTTACCGGGCAAAGTGCTGCTGGCCTGCGGTGTTGACGCTGCACAGTGGTTGCAACAACAAGACGTGTGCACGAGCGGCTTGCAAGCCGAGTGCACTGTTGTGGAAGTGCCGATGTTGAATGGCAAACTCAATTTGCGGTCGTTGCTGCAGATGTTGGCCGCTGACTGGCTCTGCAACGAAGTGCTGGTGGAAGCCGGCGCAACGTTGACCGGTGCGTTGCTGCAGGCCGGCCTGGTCGATGAACTTGTTACCTACATTGCCCCTGCTTTGCTTGGGGACAATGCCCGGCCGCTGGCCACATTGCCGGGTCTGGCCACGCTGGCGGAGCGGGTCAAGCTGCAATTTATCGACGTGGCAATGGTGGGCGAAGATTGTAGAATCCGCTCCCGCGTTCTGAATCAGCACTGAAAGCCCCATGTTTACCGGCATCATCGCAGCAACAGGCACTGTGTCCCGCATCCAGAATATTGGCGGCGACTGGCGCTTGACCATTCGCAGCGAAACGCTGGATTTGAGTAGTGTGCAGCCGGGAGATTCCATTGCCGTCAGCGGTGTGTGCCTGACAGCGCTGGCGCCAACCTCGCAGCAGTTCAGCGCTGATGTATCGCGCGAAACGCTGGCGTGCACGACCTTGCAACATTGGCACGAGGGCGACTTGGTGAATCTGGAACTGGCAATGCAACCGCAGAGCCGGCTCGGTGGCCACATTGTCAGCGGTCATGTTGATGGCGTGGGTGAGTTGGTGAGTCGCCTTCCTGATGGTCGCAGTGAACGACTGGTGTTGCGCGTACCACCAGCCTTGGCGCGCTATATCGCCCACAAAGGTTCGGTGTGTCTGGATGGCGTCAGCCTCACCGTCAATGAAGTGAATGGCAATGAATTTGGCGTCAACATCATTCCGCATACCGCCGAGCGGACCACGCTGCACCTGTTCAAAGCCGGGCGACGTGTGAATGTGGAAGTGGATGTGATTGCCCGTTATCTGGAGCGGCTGCTGCAAGGCGCTGCCGACACAACCCAAGGACTCACGCTGGAACAATTGGCGCGCGCCGGTTTCATAAATCCCTGAAAGAAAACCTTATGGCACTTAACAGCATCAGCGAAATCATCGAAGACTTCCGTCAGGGCAAGATTGTTATCCTGATGGATGATGAAGATCGCGAAAACGAAGGCGATCTGTTGATCGCGGCCGACAAGATCACGGCAGCCGATGTGAACTTTATGGCCACGCATGCACGTGGGCTTATATGCCTGACGCTGACGCAGGAGCGCTGCCGTCAGCTCAACCTGCCGTTGATGGTGCAGAGCAGCGCGCAACCGTTCGGCTGCAATTTCACCATTTCAATTGAAGCCGCCAGTGGCGTTACTACCGGCATTTCTGCAGCAGATCGTGCACGCACCATTCAGGCAGCAGTGGCTGTGGATGCCAAGCCCACTGACGTGATCATGCCTGGCCACATCTTTCCTGTGATGGCGAAAGAAGGCGGCGTGTTGCGGCGTGCCGGTCATACTGAAGCCGGTTGCGATCTGGCGCGCCTGGCTGGCTTCACCCCGGCTGCTGCCATCTGCGAAGTGATGAATGTCGATGGCACAATGGCGCGGCGCCCGGATCTTGAGCGTTTCGCGGCTGAACATGGTTTGAAGATCGGCACCATTCAGGACTTGATTCATTACCGCATTGCTACTGAAAAAACCGTGGAGCGTGTCCGCCAATACAAACTGCCCACCGAACACGGGCAGTGGGATGTCTACTGCTATCGCGATCTCTACAAAGACGGCAACCTCACGCATCTGGCGCTGGTCAAAGGCGAGATCACACCCGAAGAGCCGGTGCTGGCGCGCGTGCTGGTCACCGATACTTTGCGTGACCTGCTGGGCGTCGCCAATCCGTTGCGGTCGAGCTGGTCCTTGCATCGCTCGATGGAGCGCATCAACCAGGAAGGCAAGGGCGTCGTGGTACTATTGGCCAATGAACGCGGCAGTGGCGAAGTAACCGAGCAGCTTGATCGCTTCCAGCAACTGACTGAAGGGCTCACGCCGCAAGCATCGCCACAAGGCAGTTATCTGACGGTGGGCACCGGCTCGCAGATTCTGCGTGATGTCGGTGTTGGCAAGATGCGGGTGATGAGTTTCCCCACCAAATACGCCATCTCCGGTTTTGGTCTGGAAGTGGTGGAATACGTTCCCAGCAAATAGCCGTAACCACTGGCCTTATCAACCAACCAGTAACTAACCAGCAACGCAGCAGTCGAGACCGACAGTCCATGAGTAATATTCGCACCCTTGAAGGCGATTTCGCCCCCACCAATGCCACCTACGTATTGGTGGTGGCACGTTTCAACAGCTTTGTGGTCGACAGTCTGCAAGCCGGCGCCATTGATGCGCTGCTGCGTCACGGCGTGCCGGAGAAAAATATTGCGGTGGTGAAAGTGCCCGGTGCGTTTGAGTTGCCGATGGTCGCGAAAAAACTGGCGGAGTCGAAGAAATACGATGCGATCATTGCGCTCGGTGCAGTGATTCGCGGCAGCACGCCACACTTTGACTATGTCGCCGGTGAATGCACCAAGGGTCTTGGCCAGGTCGGCATGCAGCATAGTTTGCCGGTAGTATTCGGCGTATTGACAGTCGACAGCATCGAACAGGCCATCGAGCGCGCCGGCACCAAGGCCGGCAACAAAGGTGCTGATGCGGCGATGACGGCGATTGAACTCGTCAGCCTGTTACGCAAGCTGGATAGCTGAAGCCAATGGCCAATCATCAGCATTCAGGTGTTTCAGTAGCCCAGCGCAAACGCGCTCGTGATCTGTTGGTGCAAGCGCTGTATCAATTGCAAATTGGCGGTGCGCCAGCCAAGCAGGTGGAGGCCGAGTTTCGCGCCGACAACGGTCGCAAAACCGACTGGGATTTCTTTCACGATGCGATTACTTACATTGAGGACAATGCCGAGGCAATCGACAAAAGCTACGAGCTT
>CANCGR010000390.1 GCA_947377625.1 Gammaproteobacteria bacterium
TGTTCCTTGTAGTCGGGGCATAGCTCCGCCACCGTGTTCCAGAATTTGGCCGAATGATTCAAATGACGCAAGTGACTGGTTTCGTGCGCGATCAAATAGTCGAGCACAGGCTGCGGTGCCAGCATTAGCAGCCAGTTGAACTGGATGTCGCCATCCTGGCAGCAGTGCCCCCATTTGGTTTTGGTCTTGCGGAACGTGACGTCTTTGAGTTTGTGATCAACACCCAGTTGCCGCGCGTAGTGTTTGGCCATTGTGGGCATGTACTGCCGGGCGCGCTCAAGCAGCCATTCGAGAAATACTTTTTCCAGTTTGTCTTGTTTGTGTTCTTTCACAAACAACGTGAGCGTCGATCCCTGCTGGGCGACGCGGGGTCTGCCGGAGATGGCGACTTGCAGGGTGAGCGTGTGTCCGAGCAGCGCAATCTGGCTGCCTTCGGCTATCACCAGGCGCTGTTGCTTCTTCTTGCGCTGTTCTGCCAGCTGATTCAGTACCCAGGGTGTTTTTTCAGTGAGGAAGCTATTAATCCACTTTATCGAAGCTTTCAGGGGAGATCTTACTTCTACTTTTCCACTTTTAACGTAAATAACCAATGTTTTGCGACGACTTCTCGTTAAAGTATAGGGGAATGAAAATTCCTGCAGCTGAAGATCGAGTTGTTGCATCTAAATTGCTTTTTCCCGGATAGATCTTGGTAAAAATAGAATTGGTGGGTATTTAAGTAAAAATTTATCTATTAAATTGAGTAAAGTGGAATTTATATAGAATTTATCGTGAAATCTCTGGCTGTGACAGCCAAGGTTTGTCTGCGCGACTGTTAATTCAGCCATGCTGACAAAAGCGAACTAGGGGGTCAATTGCTGTTTGGGTGCCAGAGGGGTCTGGCTTTGCTGAGCCCTGAACGAAAACCGCCCTGGCAGGTTTGGCCAGCCAGGGCGGTTTAAAGCAGTTATCCAAAGATCAGGCTGCCTGTTCCTTGCGCTGGTGGTGCAGAATCTGGCTCACCGCATTCAACAACGCGTTCACTGACGAGCTGACAATGTCGCTGTGGATCGCAATGCCGGTGTAGCGCTGGGCTTCGTGTTTCACCTGCAGATAGGTTACTGCTTCGGCATTGGCATTCTGGCTCAGCGCATGTTCACCGTATTCGAGGATCTGCAGCTGTATGCCAAAAGTGCTTTGCAGCGCATCGACAAACGCTTCCAGCATGCCATTGCCCTTGCCTTGTATGTCAAAGCCCTTGCCGTCGAGTTCGATGCGACCCTTGATATATTCGCGGTCGCTCTTCTCGATCGTGAAGCCTTTCAGCAGCAGTGGTGAGGGTGGCGCCAGATATTCGCTGCGAAACAGCTCATAGATACGCTGGGGTGACACTTCTGCACCGGTGGCTTCGGCTGCTTTCTGCACCACGCGGCTGAATTCGATCTGCAGCCAGCGCGGCAGCTGGAAACCATACTTGCTGTCCATCACATAAGCCACGCCGCCTTTGCCACTCTGTGAATTCACGCGGATCACGTCCTGGTAAGTGCGACCAACATCGCGCGGGTCAATTGGCAGATAGGCAATTTCCCAGGTGGAGCCTTCGGTATACATATCAAGACACTTCTTGATCGCATCCTGATGCGAACCAGAAAACGCGGTAAATACCAGGCTGCCGGCATAGGGTTGACGTGGATGCACATCAATCTGCGTGCATTGCTTCACGACGCGGGTGATGCGATCCATGTCGCTGAAGTCCAGTTGCGGGTCAATGCCCTGGCTATACATGTTCATGCCCATGATGACGACATCAAGATTGCCAGTGCGTTCACCATTACCCAGCAGACAGCCTTCGACGCGATCAGCGCCGGCCATTACGCCCAGCTCGGATGCGGCAACACCGCAACCGCGATCATTGTGCGTGTGCAGGCTGATGATGACTGATTTGCGGCTCTTGATATGGCGGCAGAACCATTCAATCTGGTCGGCATAGACATTCGGTGTTGCCATTTCGACAGTGGCAGGCAGATTGAGAATGACTCTGCGCTGCGGGGTGGGTTGCCACACGTCGCACACCGCTTCGCATACTTCCACCGCGTAATCGAGTTCAGTGCCGGTGAAACTTTCTGGTGAATACTGGAAATGCCAATCGGTTTCCGGCGCGAGCTTCGAACAGCGCAGCACTTCTTTTGCGCCGTTGACCGCAATCGCCTTGATGCCGGCCTTGTCGAGCTTGAACACTTTCTGGCGTTGAACGACCGAAGTGGAGTTGTACAGATGCACAATGGCGCGCTTCACGCCTTTGAGTGATTCATAAGTGCGCTGGATCAGCTCCGGCCTCGCCTGCGTCAGCACCTGCACGGTGACGTCATCGGGAATCTTGTTTTCTTCAATCAGGTAACGCACGAAATCGAAGTCGGGCTGCGACGCCGCCGGGAAGCCGACCTCGATCTCCTTGAAGCCTACATCCACCAGCAAGCTGAACATCAATTTCTTCTGTTCCACTGACATTGGCTCGATCAGCGCTTGGTTGCCGTCGCGCAGGTCAACGCTGCACCAGGTCGGCGCTTGCGTGATGACCTTGTCAGGCCAGGTGCGGTCTTTCAGCGCGATCGGCTGAAACGGCTTGTACTTGGTGTGGTTATACGGCTTGGTGGTGTTGCTCATGGCGCTCTCCTCGTTTGGGTCTGTCTGACAAGACCCGACTTCACAGGCTGCGCAGTGTATATAAATTCTGACGGCATTATCTTGCGAAGATAGCCTAAATTATAAATAATTAGGCATTAAATTCCAATTAATTTATAATTAGTAAAATATTATTTCAATAATTAGAGTATTTAAAGCAATGGAACCCTTCGCGCAGCTCGACAAGATCGACAAACGCATTCTGGCCGAGCTGCAACGCAATGCCCGCATCAGCAACCAGGAGCTGGCCGATAAAGTCGGGCTGTCCCCGTCACCTTGTCTGCGGCGCGTCAAACACCTGGAAGAGGCTGGCCTTATCAAAGGCTATGTCACCGAGCTGGACGCCTCCAAACTAGGCCTCAAGCTGATGGCCATCGTGCAGGTCGCAATGGATCGTCATACCCCCGATCGTTTCGAGCAGTTTGAAGCCACCATCAAGACTTATCCGCAGGTGCTTGAGTGCATCATGATCACCGGCCAATCGGCGGACTACCAATTGAAGGTGTTGGTGAAAGATATGGATGAATACCAGGACTTTCTGCTCAAGAAGCTCACGCGCATCACCGGCGTCAGCGATGTGAGGTCCAGTTTCGTACTGCGGCAAATCCTCAGCACCACCGCAGTGCCGATCGACAATCATTAAGCAAGCAGTTTGAACCCTCAAATGATTGTGAAATAAATCAGGTAATGCTCGGTCAACGCCGTTGGCAGGGCGGGTGGCCGGTATAATGGAACAGTTGTTTTCAGGAAGTCAGAACAACCTCGTTTGCTGGCAGTAAGAGGGTGATCCATGGCTTTCTGGCGCATCCCGTTCGGGTTTGTGCGCATCCACTTTGTTAAAGCAAAGATCATCTTACAGCAGCCTGCGTTGGTTAGTGCCGCCAACCACTTATGCATAAGCATTTTCAGGAAAACTGATGAGCGTCAACAGCAGTCTGCATCTATTGGTCAGAACAACGTGCAAATTGCCTGCTTGCCGGGTTTTGCCATTGTTGTTGTCAATGTTGCTGCCTATGTTGAGTTGTGCGCCAGCGCTGGCGGCAGAGTTTGCGGTGCCGTCGGGAGTGGAGAACCGGCCTCAAGTCATTCCAGTCAAAATCACCAATCCGCCGGTGATTGATGGCGTGCTGGACGATGCGGTTTGGCAGCAAGCAACGCGCATCGATAACTTTCGCCAGACTCAGCCAGTGCTCAATGCCGAGCCGAGTGAAAAGACTGTTGTCTATCT
>CANCGR010000391.1 GCA_947377625.1 Gammaproteobacteria bacterium
AAGATGCTGATTTCGCGTCGGAAACCGCCACTTTGACCAAAACCCAGATCCTGCAACAGGCCGGCACCGCGATGCTGGCGCAGGCCAACCAATTGCCACAGGGGGTACTGTCACTCTTGAAGTAATTACTTGAGTAGTTGAAGTCATAACACCGGTTGCCTGGCCAGTTCTGGCAGGTACCGGTGCTCCGAAAGTGCGCTTGCCCTCTGCTTTTTTCGCGGAGGGTAATTATTTGCTAAAGGAAATTTATTCCCCTGCCGTAATTGAAAAGGTAGGGCATGTTTTTCTTTAACAGCACTTAACCGCCATCGAGCAGGTTAAGGCATAACTTTCGGGGATACTCCAATGGCACAAGTAATCAATACCAATATCGCGTCTTTAAATGCTCAACGTAACCTGAGCAAATCACAAATGGCACTGGGCACATCGCTGCAAAGGCTGTCCTCAGGCAAGCGCATCAACAGCGCCAGGGATGATGCCGCAGGTCTGGCCATTTCAGAACGCTTCACCGCCCAGATCCGTGGTTTGGGTCAGGCAGTGCGCAACAGCAACGACGGCATCTCGCTGGCGCAGACTGCGGAAGGGGCACTCGGCGAAGTGACCAACAACCTGCAGCGTGTCCGTGAGCTGTCAGTGCAGTCTGCCAACGCCACCAACAGTTCATCAGATCGTGCTGCGATGCAGCAGGAAGTGTCGCAGCTGGTGGATGAAATCAATCGCATCGCCAACCAGACCGACTTCAACGGCGTCAAACTGCTGGATGGCAGCTTTGCTTCCAAGGCATTCCAGGTCGGCGCCAATGTCGGCGATACCATCGTGCTCAGCTCGATCACCAATGCCACCAAAGCTGGCCTGGGTCTGGATGACAGCACTGCCACGGTGACCGGCACCGCCGTAACCTCCGCGCTCAATGCTGGTGACCTCACCATCAACGGCACCGATGTTGGCGCAGTAGCCACCGGTTCTGCCAAAGCCATCGCTGCTGCCATTCACACCGCCGATGCCGCCGTAACCGCCACGGGTTCTACCAGCGTCAATACCGGCACCTTTAACATCACCGCTTCGAGCGTAGGTGACTCTTACACCTTGGTGGTCGCGGGTGTGAGCATCACGGGTGCCGATACTGGCACTGGCATCACCGGTGCCATTATGGATGCGGCAATGACTGCTGGCGGTGGTGCGGTTAACACAGCGCTGGCCTCTGCCGGCATTACCATGACGGGCAGCTTTGCCGCCGGCAACAAAACCTTCATTGATGCAGACGGTGACAACGTAGTGATTTCTTCTTCGGTGGTCGGTGGTGTTACCGGCGGTGTTGCCAGCGGCACTGGCACCAACAAAGGTTCCATCACGCTGACCTCCATCGGCAAAGACCTCACTATCGCAGGTACCAACACGGCCAAAGCCGGCCTGACAGCAGCCACTACTGCTGCCACCGGCAACACGCTGGATGTGTCGACGGTGGCCGGTGCCAATGCGCTGATCACGGCGGTGGATTCAGCGTTGAGCGCAGTCAACAGCTCCCGCGCCATTCTGGGAGCGGTGCAGAACCGTTTTGAATCAGTCGTTACCAGCTTGCAGACTTCTTCCGAGAGTCTGTCAGCTGCGCGCTCACGCATTGAAGATGCTGACTTCGCCGCTGAAACTGCCAACCTGACCAAAACCCAGATCCTGCAACAAGCCGGCACCGCGATGCTGGCACAGGCCAACCAGTTGCCACAGGGAGTGTTGTCGCTGCTCAAAGGCTGATCGGGAGGATGGAGATCTGATTAGCTTATGGTGCATAAGCTCAGGATGAGCTGATGCACCATGCTTTACCCCGCCAAGGGTGGAAGTCGCTGATTTCAATTGACCATGCCAAAATTGAACGAATATGCTTCGGTCGCTTTTGCATCCATGGAGAATCAATAATGAAAATCAGACGCTTGGCGCTAGTTTTAGGAATGGGATTAGGAACCGGGTTTGCAGTTGCACTGTGTACTCCGGCGCTGGCCCAGCCGGTAACCACCCAACCAATAGTCAAACCCGCGTGTGACCGCAGTTGTCTTGAAGGCTTTGTTGATCGTTATCTCAATGCGATGCAGGCGCACGATGTTGCGGCCGCGCTGTTTGCACCCGACACCAAATTGACCGAGAACGGCATTCGCCTGCCGCTGGGCGGTGAAGGACTTTGGTTTCGCATGTCAGGCAAAGGCACTTACAAATTTTATGTGCCGGATACCGAAACGCAGCAAGTGGCGTTTATCGGCACCTTGCGTGAAGGAGGTAAAACGACGACAGACGGCACGCCGATAACGATTGCGCTGCGTCTGAAAGTGGTCAACAACAAGATCAACGAAGTGGAGCAATTGGTGATACGGCCTGATGTTCCGCTTGGTGGCGCAGCGCCGGCCCCCTCGCGTTTCCCACCCACGGCCGAAGCGGTGGAAAAGCTGGGTGCACCCCATCCTGTTTTCAGCGCAGTCATTCCCCAGGCCGAACGTCCGTCGCGCGAAGAGATGATCCTTACAGCGAACTATTATTTTGCCGGCCTGCAACGCAACGACGGCAAGGGCTATTACCCGTTCACCGACGACTGCGAGCGTTATGAAAACGGCATGCAAACCACCAATATCCCGCAGAAAGATGCGGCCAGCGGTGAAATGATCAAGCGCGGCTGCAAGAAACAGTTTGAAGAATCGCTGAAAGGCATCGTGTCACGCATCCGTGATCGTCGCTTTGTGGCTGTCGATCGTGAACGCGGCATCGTGTTTGCGTTCGGCTTTTTTGATCACAACAATATCAACTGGACCTGGCAGCTGGCCGAACTGTTCAAAATAGAAAAGGGCAATATCCGCCGCATCGAAGCGGTGTTCCATCGCGCGCCTTACGGCATCAATTCCGGCTGGAGCACTTATGAGCAGGGCATGTCGGAAGAGTTCCAGATTGTCAGGTAGCAAACAGAAAAACCAAAAGTAAAAAAAGCCACCACACGTTCAACTTACCGAGACTCAATCATGATCAAGAAAATTTTGATGGCATGCACCATGACTTCCATGGCTGTTGCCTGCGCCCAGACCCAAACGCAGACGCCGGCTACAGCAGCACCGCAAGCCAGTGCAACTGCTGCGGCTACCGCTACTGCCGCCGCACCACCGGCTTCACCGTTTGCCGCGCTGGTTGATCAGCCCACTTGCACTCGCGCCGAACTGCAAGCGGCCGCCGATGCTTACGTCGCCGGGCAGAAAAAAGGTGACATCTCCGGCCTGCCGCTCGATCCCAAAGCCCGTTTCCTCGAGAACATGAGCGATGTCGCCAAAGACAAGGGCTTGTGGAATACCGCGCTGAAAGTAGATCAGGCGCGCAGCTTCCATGACACCAAGCGCTGCAAATCCTTCACTGAAGTAGTCGTTACTGACGTAGCACATCCTTATGTGATCGGCACGCGTCTGTACATGCATCAGGGCAAGATCATCCGCGTTGACAGCCTGGTGACTGACAAGGGCGACTGGCTGTTCAATGCCAATGCCTACCTGAAATTTTCCAAACCGGAAAACTGGAATGGGCTACACAAATATCAACTGACAGCGGCCCCTGAAATGATTCGTGGTGCCAACGCTTATCTTGATTTCTTTTCCGACAAGTTCACAAGCGTGCCTTGGGGTGTGCCGTGCGCGCGTCTGGAAGGCGGCGCCTATACCAACCGCGATGGTAAACCGGATGCGTCGTGCGAAGTGGGCATACCTGCTGGCGTGCTTTACATCGTGAATCGTGACTATCTGGTCGATGAAGAAGCCGGTGTCATCAACGTGTTCTGCCGCTTTGGCAACAGCACCTCAGGCATGCCCGACTCGCACACTTTTCGCTACGTGGATGGCAAAGTGCGCGCAGTGCATACACTCAG
>CANCGR010000392.1 GCA_947377625.1 Gammaproteobacteria bacterium
GCTGTAAACCGTCCGGCGCCATAAGGCAGTTTCTGACGCCCTACGGGGTGGAAATTCTCGACATGCCCGAGTTGAAACAAGTCTACATCTTCGATCTCGGCGGCCCGCATACCTGGCGCACGATCTACATGGATGGCCGCGCTCATCCAGCCGATTGGGAGCCCACTTATTACGGCCACTCGACTGGCAAGTGGGAGGGCGACACGCTGGTGGTCGACACCGTGGGCTACAACACCGGCTTCTGGTTTGAGCGCGGCGGCCTGCCGCATACCGAATCCGTGCAAGTCACCGAGTACTTCACCCGCCGCGACAAGAACACGATTGTTTACCGCTTTGTCATGACCGACCCGCAGACCTACGACCGCCCGGTTGAGGGCAATCTCACGATGCTGTGGCGCGAAGGTGAGGAGCTGTTTGAATATGTCTGTCAGCAGTCGAACTACGCACCGGATCTGATGGTGAACAAGGATGATCTGAAGGCAGTCGGGTTTTCCAGCTTCATCATTCCGTGATGAACAACTGCTTCAGCCGCCAAACGAGAGCATAAGATGAATTCAGCAGCACACACCTACACACTGCCGCCCACCAGCGATGACCGCGAGATATGGGATTGCTGGCTCTCGCAGTTCCGGCTGCCGGTAGTGACGGTGGCCGATGAAGCCGGCACCTTTGCAGCGCTGTCGCGCGCGGCTCTTTCGACCACGGCGCTGGCGCAGGAAATTGGTGCCGATGCCCGCGCACTGGGCATTCATCTCAGCCTGCTGGCAGCCACCGGTTTTGTTGAACAGCGCGACGGCCTGTGGCGCGCTACTGCACTTGCGCGGCGCTGGCTGCATCCCGACGCCGAAGGCTATTACGGCCCGGCTCTGCATGGTTATCGCCACAGCAATCCGCTGCACATGCAGTTGCTTTCCACCTTGCGCACCGGCGAGCGGCCCGACAGCCACGCCTCGGCCGCCGATGAATGGGAGCGCGGCGAGATGTCACCCGAACTGGCCAAGCGCATCACCGCCTACATGAATGCGCACAGCCGTGCGGCCGCGCTTGCCGTGGCGGAACAGCCGCTGTTTGCCGATGTTCACTCTCTGCTGGATGTGGGCGGTGGCTCGGGCAGTTTCTCAATCGCAGTGGCGCGTGCCTGGCCTGCTCTTGCCGCCACTATTCTTGAGATCGCCCCGGTGTGCGTGGAAGCGCAGCACTACATTGAAGAGGCCAAGGTGGCGGCGCAGGTTTCCACGCTGGCTCGCAACATGTTCACGCAAGCCTGGCCTACGGCGCACGACACCCACTTCTTCTCCAACATCTTCCACGACTGGTCGGATGCAACTTGCCAGAAACTCGCCGATGCCTCGTTTGCCGCGCTGCCCGCCGGCGGCCGCATTCTGCTGCACGAAATGCTGATGGACGACGACTACTGTGGTCCTTGGCCAGTGGCTGCGTTTTCGTTGTTGATGTTGTTGGGTACCAAGGGGCGGCAATATTCGCTGCCGGATTTGAAAGCGATACTGCAGAAATCCGGCTTTGTGGATGTGGCGGCGGTGCGCACGGGTGGGGGTTATTATTCGTTGGTTAGTGCGCGCAAGGCTTGAGCATCATCGTAGCGAAAGGGTGAACTCAGGCTGGCCTGATCAAGGCAATTGCAGCGCAATCCATGGGTCGGTATCCAACAGCACGACCGGCTTCATCGTTTGCCAAAGCCATCCAGATGACGCGGGTTGCATGACAAGTCTTTTGGGCCACCGGCAAAGCAACCCGCCAGGTCGCCTGCCTGCTCCAATGCGGAAACAAACGGCGCCTGACTCTGCCGCGAGGTGTAGGTAACGAGCGCGCGACGTACCAGCTCCGACTTGCTCACATGCGCGTCGCTGGCTGCTTTCTCCAGCGCACTTTCAAGTTCAGGAGAGATTTTCAAGGTGAGTGTGCTCATGGGAATCTGCGTGGTAATACCTGTTGGCTGGTGATATTGCCAATGAGGGCATGTAAGCGGTAGGAGGCGGGCAGTTAGTCATAGACCATTTTGTTGACGTCAAAAAAATGGGCGACCTCGGCTCACGCCGCCAACAAGCGCTTGTTTACCTTGATCTTATGCTCATGCGAGCGCGCCTGTACCAGGCTATAAGCTGTCTGCATCCGGCATAAGGTATCGGCCTTGATGCCAAACAGTTTTTCAAAGCGGATCGCCATGTCGGCAGACAACGCGGTGCGCCCATTCAGCAGCGAGCTGACAGTTTGGCGGCTGACGCCAATCGCATTGGCCAATGAGCCGATAGCGATGCCTTGGGCATCAATCACTTCAGACTTCAGCCATTCGCCTGGGTGCATAACCAGCGAGGAATGCATTACAAGAGCCATCAGTGATAATCCTCCAAGTCGAGTTCAGCTACGGTTTGTTCGTCGCGCTTGGTAAAGGTTAGCCGCCAGTTCTTGGTGACGACCATTGCCCAGCTTCCGGCACGATCGCCTGTCAACGGATGGAGTCCGTAATTGGGAGGCAATTTCAGCTCCTCGAAAGTGCCGGCATTGACGATATAGTTAAGCATCTTGCGTAGTCGATCGACCAGGTTGCCGTCGAGACCTTTTGCGTTTCCAGTGAGAAAAAAACGGCTGAGGGATTTGTGGCGGATGCTTTCTATTTCCATCAGCCGTAAAGTACTGCTTTACGTCGAAAGCGTCAAGCAAGGCTTTACCTTCGTTGGGAGCCAAAGAGATGCAGGCCAATGTAATCGTAGGCAAGAGAGATTGCTGATTGTCATATCAAGTGGAGTGAGATCATGAAGGCAGTAAAAGTATCAGGTAAAGGCAAGGAATTGAGCCTTAAGCCGACTTCTTCCAGCGCGGGGACGACGCTCATGGTGGTGGCCGGCATTCTCCATCGGCCTGTTTCGGAAAAGTTGTCTGACCAGCAGGTGGCAACAAGAATTACAGCCAAACTTCGTAAGGCCGACAAAGCCAGCAAAAGCCAGTGAAGGCATGCAGCTCAGATTTGCGTTGATAAAAATATGCCGGCGCGCCTGTTACTACAGGATGAAGAGGAGGAATTTTGGCTGAGCTTGATAGTTCATTTAAGGTGAACTAAAGTTCATTTGATATGAACCTTCTTTGATGTTGCCATGAGCCAATTAGCTGATGCCCTTTTCACCACCACCCAACAGCAAGTACTGACCTTGCTCTATGGTCAGCCAGCACGCAGCTTCTACACCAAGGAAATACTGCGCCTGACCGGCATGGGCGTGGCGACCATCAAACGCGAGCTCGACCGCATGCTGGCCGCCGGCATCCTCAGCATGAACAAGGTCGGCAATCAGCATCACTATCAAGCCAATCCTGCCTGTCCCATCTACAACGAGCTAATCGGCATTGTAAAAAAGACCATCGGCGTATGTGGTGTGCTGCAAACCGTATTAGCACCGCTGACGCACAAGATATCGCGCGCCTTTGTTTTTGGATCCATTGCCAGTGGCAAGGAAACGGCAGGCAGTGACATTGATCTGTTGCTGATCGGCACTGCCCGCTTTGCCGAAGTCGTCAGTGCTCTCTATCCGGCGCAGCAAATAATTGGCAGGGAAATAAATCCCAAGCTATACAGCAACAGGGAATGGACTCGCTTGCAGAAGAGCAAGGACGCATTTGTCAGGGAGGTCATGAAGCAACCACAACTGGATGTGATCGGAGGCAAGGATGAGCCTGGACAATTTGCTGGGAAAAACACTGGAAAGAATTGAGCCGCAGGCCAGCACAATAACGCGCCTGCTGGAGGCGGCCCGCCGCAACATTGCCGATGCGCATGTCAGCAAAATCAGTCTTGAGAACCGCTTCGATGCAGCCTACAAGGCGATCATGCAATTGGCCAACGCTGCACTGCATGCGAAT
>CANCGR010000393.1 GCA_947377625.1 Gammaproteobacteria bacterium
TGCCGAATTCGCCGGGCGCGGGAATCGTGTAGAACCGCCACAGCTCTTTGCCGGTCTTCACGTCATAGGCGGCGACAAAGGCGCGAATGCCAAGGTCGCCGCCGGCCGTGCCGATAAACACTTTGTCTTTGACCACCATCGGCGGCATCGTGATTGAGAATTGCTGCGCTGCATCGGCCACTACTGTGTCCCACAGCAGTTGCCCGCTCTTCGCATCAATAGCCAACAGATGCGCATCGACAGTGCCCATGAACAAGGTGTCGCCCAGAATCGCCAACCCGCGATTAACGCGACCACAGCAAGTGCGGCTGGGGCCTGGCTGATGCGAATAAGTCCAGAAGATGCGCCCGGTGGCAGCATCGAGTGCCACGACATCATTGGGCGCCTGCACGGTATAGAGCACGCCATTGACCACCAGTGGTGTGGCTTCGAATTTTTCCAGTGTGTGTGCCTGCCACACCCACTGCAGCTGCAGCTTGCTGGCAGTCTTGGTGTTGACCTGATCAAGCAGGCTGTAGCGTTGGTTGCTGAGTGTGCGTGAATAGCTCAGCCAGTTGCCGGGTTCAGCATCGGGCTTGAGCACGCGTTCAAAGCTGACTTGCGCGAGTGATGAGGCTGAGGCCAACAGCAGTGAGCAGAGCAGGGCGAATTTGTTTTTCATTTCTTGTCAGCTCCACGCAGCGACACCAGATATTGCACAAGGTCAGCCAGCTCCTTGTCGTTGAACTTGCCACGCAGCGACGGCATTGGCGACGGAATAAAACCTTCTTGCTGCAAGTCTGCTTTGTTGAATGAGCGCAGTTGTTCCTTGGTATCGAGCAACTGCACCGTATACGCATCGTGATTAAGCAGGCGTCCACTCACCTGCTGGCCGGCTTGGGTGGTCACACTGTAAAAACGATTGTTGGGTTGAACTTCGCTGTTGGGGTCGAGCAGTGAAACTGCCAGTTGGTCTGACGTGCGCACAAGCCCGATCTTGCTGAGCTCAGGCCCAAGGCGTGAACCCTTGCCATTGATGCGATGACACGCAGCACATTCTCCTTTGCCGGCAAACAAGGCCTGGCCACGCACAGCATCGCCGCCGGCGCCCACATCTTTCTGCGAAGCGCGGCTGCGCAAATAGGCCACGATTTGTGTGGCTTGTTCCTTGCTCATGTTGGGCGTGGCCGGCATCGGCGTGTTGGGGATGCCTTTCATCACGATGTTTGCCAGCTCGTCATCAGTGTAAGGCTTGCGGAAAGCGCCGTGACCAAGATCGACGTTAGCGATCTGGTTGCCGGCAGCGCCATGACAGTTGGCGCAGTAGTTCTTGAAGGCTTGCTCGCCGCTGAATACGTCGGAGCCGGTTTCGTGTTGGGCCAGAGCGAATGGACTGCTTGCGAGTAAACACAGTGAGGCAAGCAGTGCTGCAAGATGATAGGCACGCATAGTGACAATTAGACTCTAGAACCAGGCAGGGTTGAGGTTGGAAGTATAAGCTGAAATGCTGTCTAGCCAACCAGGAGTGGACACTTGGTTACTGAGGCGGGATATGCCCCAGGAATTTATTGTGTGACATTCAATTGACGATTAGGCTCTGTTTGACTAGGTGCCAAAGCGCACGGCTACGCTGTCCAAATGTCAGGTACTTATGAACAGACCAGTGATTGTTTCCATCCTTCTTATATCAGGTATCTCCTACGCTGCAGAAAAAAGCAATGTGTTACCGAAAGATGTTTCAGCTTTTATCGAAAAGCGGGATATGTGTGATCATTTTCGCGGTGAAGAGCCCTATGATAAAGAACGTCGGGCATTCCTCGAAAAAAACATACTTGAGCTTTGCGCTGGCAGTGACGCAGCGTTGGCAAATTTGAAATCGAAATATATCAACGATAAAGAAGTCAGCTCCAGGCTGGATAAGTATGAAAGCAAAATTGAGGCTACTTCTTACAAGTAGAGTGCCTGGCAATTCGTTCCAAACGTACCAAAAAAACCGACATTGAGCTTCATGAAAATCCTCGCAATCTCCGGCAGCCTGCGTGCTGCATCCATCAACTCTGCTTTACTGCGCACGGTCGCAAGCTTGGCGCCGCCGCCGATTGTGGTCACGTTATGCTCGGTAGTAGGTGAGTTACCGCTTTTCAATCCCGACCTGGAACTTCACGTGCCACCCAGTGTTGTTCGGCTGCGCGCAGAGATCGCCGCCGCCGATGCACTACTGATCGCGAGCCCGGAATACGCACACGGTATTACTGGCACCATGAAGAACCTGCTCGACTGGCTGGTCAGCTTCGAGCCGTTCGTTAACAAACCTGTGGCTGTGCTCAACGCATCGACGCGAGCGCATCACGCCGATTCGTCACTGCGGGAAATACTCAAGACGATGTCTGCAATCATCATTGAACCGGCCTGCCTTGGTATCCCGTTGCTTGGTGCAAACATTACGGAAAGCGATATGGCGGAGCACTCGTTGGTCGTGCAGGCAATCCAGGATTCACTCGCTGCTTTGTACAGCGCTGTGGTTTTGCAGCCATCTACTGCGCATGGTGTGGACTTCCCCTTTTCGCCAAGGTGATGCTCAACCAGATTGTCCGGAAAAAACCAGAAAGTACTGCTATATAGAGGTGTCGGCCAATTTCCATTTGGCCAGATAACTTGTCGTAGTCCCGTATTGGGACTATAGTAGGTCGCATGAGAATCATCGCTTTATCCACGTTGAAGGCCTTCTGGGAAGGCAAGCCTGCCTATGCGGATGCTGCGGAACCTGTGCTGTCCTGGTACCGGCGCGCGCTAAAAGCCAGCTGGGCTTCCCCTGCGCAAGTCAAGTTGGATTTCAGAAGCGCCAGCATCCTCAAGGATGGGCGAGTGGTGTTCAACATTGCCGGCAACAAGTACCGTGTGGTGGTGTGGATCAATTATCCCTATCGCGTTGTATATGTCCGTTTCATTGGTACTCATGTGCAATACGACCAAATCGATGTGCAAACAATTTAATGTTGGAGGTGGCCAAGATGAACATCAAACCGATTAGAACCAAAGCCGATTACCGTGCAGCCTTGAAAGAGATTGAAAACCTGATGACCGCCACCGCGGGCTCTGCTGCAGGTGAAAAACTGGATGTGCTGGTGACGCTGGTACAAGCCTATGAAGCTTTGCACTATCCGATGGATTTTCCGGATCCGGTGGAGGCCATCAAGTTTGAAATGGAGCAGAAGGGGCTGACAGTGAAAGACCTGGAGCCTTTGATTGGCAAGAGTAACCGGGTTTACGAGATCCTGAATTACAAGCGTTCATTGACGCTGAAAATGATCTGGAAGTTGAACCAGGTGTTGGGGATACCGGCAGAATCCCTGATAAAACAACCGCAGATTTAATAGGCAGTATTTTATTCTCGCCCCTTGTTATTCAGCTAATCCAGAAGGTTGTTCCTGCAACGGTCTGCGCTTGTGCAATTCCACCAGATAATCTTCCAGCGCAGTTTTAATCACAGACCCTTCAAGAAACTCCCCAGCCAAATCCGTGCGTCCGCGCGACCGCAAGCCTGCATAGACATGCAACTCAAACTGGATGCGCAGTTCTTCGCTGATCGTAGACAACCCCACCGCATCCAGCAGAAACATCAATGCTTCTATTGTCGAGAAGCGGCCACCGTCTTGTTGTGTGCGCAACCAGAAACGACTTTCACCTTGCATGGGCAAACTTACCAATCGCCCCCACTCGCCCACTTGATTGCTCATGGCGCTTGCTTCACTCCAGCTGCCATCGAGTAGCAACACTTGTGTGGAAGCAAGCTCGCAACTTGCAGGCACTGGCTCGCCATTGGGATGCAATATCCAAAGTTCACGACCGGGCGTTACTACGTCGCGGGCAGCAACAGGTTTATCAGCACG
>CANCGR010000394.1 GCA_947377625.1 Gammaproteobacteria bacterium
AAATCACGGCAATTTCCGGTGTTGTTGCATCAACTGGTGACGGTGGGCGAAGAAACTGGCCGCACTGGCAGCATCCTGAAAAAACTGGCGCAAACCTTTGATACTTATGTTCGTGATGAAGTGAATCGTTTGGTCAGTGCGCTGCAACCGGCGTTGATCCTGCTGATGGGCATAGCAGTGGGCGGTATTATCATCATCATGTTGTCAGCGGTGTTCAGCATGAACACGCTGGATTTCTGACGGAGCAAAACTGTGACTGATCTGGTCCAACGTTTCCCTGCAAACCGACGCTTCTTGTTAAAGACTTCTGAGTGGTTGAAGACTCCTGAGTGGTTGAAGACTCCAGCGTTGATGGCGTCCCTGTTGCTGGTGGCCTCGTGCTCGACGAAGTTTTCGCACGAACCTGCGGCGACATCAGCCCCCGCTATCAAAGCGGCAACCACTGCTGCTGCGCAAACTGCGCCCACTGCTGCTGCGGGTAGCGAGCGTGGCGACAACGGCATCAGCCGCAAAGGCCGCTTGTTGCAACTGGGCCATTTTGTTGAAGAAGGTCCCAAGGGCCAGCCGCCACAAAACAACATCGTGGCACTCAATTACGAACAAGAAGATTTGCGCTCGGTGATAGAGCAGCTCGGCGACGCACTGGGCATCAACATGGTGATAGACCCCACCATCGACTACAAAGTCAGCCTGCGCACCTCGGCCAACAACCCGCTGCGCTATCAGGATATCTGGCCCTTGCTGCGTTTGCTGGCACGCAATGCCGGCGTCACCATCGAGCAAGCCGGCAATGTCTGGAAGTTCACGCGCAATGCGTCGAACATTCCGGTGGAAATCGTGCAGCCGGGCACTTTGAAGCAAGCCACTTCATCGGAAGTGTTGCAAGTCACGCCGCTTACTTATATTTCCAACGAAGCCATTGAGCCGATTATCGCGCCGCTGTTGCAGCCGGCCGGCTCGCTGGTTCACATGGGCGCCGCCAATCTGATCGGCGTTATCGGCACACCTGAGCAACTGGCGCGCGTCAATGCGCTGATCTCGGTGATCGATGATGATCCTTTTCAAAATCAGGGTATCCAGCTGTACCAGTTGCAAAATTCTCCGGCGGCCAAAGTGGCAGAAGAATTGACCAATGTGCTGAAGTTGATCGAAGGCGCGCAGAGCTCTTATCAAGTGCTGGGCCTCGACCGCATCAATTCAGTATTGGTGATCGCACCAGCCAATCGCGGTTTTGATGAAGTGAATCGCTGGGTCAATATTCTGGACGCACAAAGCCAGGAGCAAGTCGAACAGCTCTTTGTGTACAAGGTGAAAAATCTCGATTCCAAAAAAATGGCAGAGACACTCAACACTGTTTTTGGTACCAAGAAAGATCAGACCGCTGCAGAAAAACGTGCCCAGCCGCGCGACCTGATACGCACAGCGCAGCAGTTGTTGCCCAACCAGACACAGCCAAACCAGCCGCCGGAATTGGCACAAGCCGCAATCGTCAACGGTGTTGGCGATGAAGCCGCTACCTCTGCCAACATCACGGCCACGCTGGTGGCGGATGAAAACACCAACAGTATTCTGGTGCGTGCCACACCACGCGAATACCGGCAATTGCTGCTTACCATCAATTCGCTCGACTCAGTGCCACTGCAAGTGTTGATCAATGCGGTGATTGGCCAGGTGACGCTGACCGATGGCAACCAGTTCGGTATCGACTGGACGCGGGTGTCGAGCAATATCGCCCGCACGACTACTGCGACAGTATTGCCGCTGCAGGCAGCGCCAACTACCAATGCGACTACCGGAGCAGTTACGGCGGCGTTGCCGCGCACCGGGCTGGTACTGACGCGCACCTTCATGGATGGTGCAGCCGTAATAAACGCGACGCTCAATGCCATTGCCCAAGACAACTCAGTGCGGCTGCTGGCGCGTCCCACGCTGCTGGCCGCGAACAAACAGGAAGGCGATATCAAGGTGGGCTCATCAGTGCCGGTAAGTAATGGCCAGACTTTGTCAGCGACGGGATTGCCCAGCACTAACTACTCGTACAAGGATGTAGGCATCGAGTTGAAGATTACGCCGCAGATCAATGATGACGGTTATATCAATCTCAAAATCGAACAAACGCTTTCGTCAGTGTTGGACAATGGCAGTTCTGCGGTGGGTAACAACCCGACCTTCTCCAATCAACAAATCAAAACCACGGTGGTGGTGGCGGACCAGTCGACCATCACCTTGGGCGGTTTGATCCAGGAAGATAAATCCGACCAGAAAAGCGGGATTCCCTTGTTGATGAATATTCCGGTAGTTGGTCGCGCCTTCGCGTACAACCAGATAAGCAACTCACGCAAGGAACTGTTCGTGATCCTGAGACCACAGATCGTCTATGGCGATCAGCGCGATTCCGCCACCCAGAAAGCGATGCGCGAGAAGTTCATAGAAGTCAGTAAATTGCTGGAAGAAGTCGGGCTTTAACACCAATAACAAAAGAAGGTAGTGCTGCCACAGTGCAGCGCCACACAATTCTTCTTCAGACAGAAGCAGGAACCGAATATGAAACAGAACAAGAAACACCAAGGTTTTACGCTGATTGAGCTGCTGGTTGTGCTGGCGATTCTCGGCATGCTGGCCGCGCTGGTTGGCCCGGCCATTTTCAACAACCTCACCAAAGGCCAGAAAGCTACGGCAGCTTCACAGATCAGCAATCTGGAATCGGCGCTGGATTCTTACCGGCTCGACGTGGGTCACTATCCGGAAACACTGGCAGGCCTGGCGAAGAATGATACCGGTCGCGATGCCTGGGCTGGCCCTTACTTGCGCGGTGAACTGCCCAAGGACCCGTGGGGTCACGACTATTTCTACAAGCCGGGAGACAAGGATTTTGTGCTGATGTCCTACGGCAAGGATGGCACTCCCGGGGGTGAAGGCGATGCCGCGGATATTGGTCGTTGACCGGCAAGCACAGCAACAGGCCCGCCTGCTAAGCGCAACACGGCAGCGCGGCTTCACGTTGCTGGAACTGATGGTGGTGCTCGCCATCATCCTCATTGCTGCCGGTCTGATCATTCCCAATCTTGGCTCGCTGGACACCAAAAAATTCGATGCAGAAATAAGGCAGGCGGTGGCGATACTCAAATACGCGCGCCGCATCGCGGTGGTTGAGGGCGTGCCGGTGACCACCCGCTTCATCGCGCTGGATGCCAAGCAACCAGATTTTGCCCTCAAGCGCGAGCAGCTGATGGCCAAGCGCAAAGCCACAGACTGGATCAGTGATAAATTGACGCTGAAATTCCGCACAGAAATAAACCAGCCTGAAGAAAAAAAAGACGCAGTGGAATTCTCGTTTTTCCCGCAGGGCGGCAGCACCGGCGGCGTGCTGATGTTCAGCCTCGACACGTTAAGCGCGCAGATTCGTGTTGATCCGATCACTGGCCGTATTACCGCCGCCTATCATGGTGACGCGTTGAAGGAGGACGATCCGGATGCGGCGTTCTAACGGATTCACGTTGCTGGAAGTGATGGTGGCAATGACGATCACTGCACTGGCGCTCGGCAGCTTGTTCAGCGTGATTGCCGGCAACAAGCGACTGGCATGGCGCGCACAAGCGGCGCTGTTGCATTCCATTGAAGTGCGCAGCCTGATCAATTTCGCCCAGCTCAACGATGCACAAGGCGAAGTGTTTTCCGAATCGCGCAAAGACAAATTACAACTCGTGCTGGAAGAAAAGCTGGAAATACCGGAGCGCAAGACCCAGGCCACCACCTTTGATCTGCGTGGTTACCACGTCAAGGATGAGCACGGCGCAGAGCTTGCCAGCGGCAGTTACTGGATGTGGCAGGACTTGCCGGTAACGGCGCCCGCTGCAACTCAGCCACA
>CANCGR010000395.1 GCA_947377625.1 Gammaproteobacteria bacterium
GCCGGTTTTCATCAGGCGCAAACGATGCGTCCAAATGCCAGTGAAGTAACTGCCGCGATTCAGCAAGTCAATGACAAGCAAACCTTCACATCAGTGAACGCGCACCTGGATGCCGCCGTCAAACTGGAAGCAGGTGAAAACTGGCAAGCCGCCGTTGATGAATGGAATCAGGCACTGACGGTGGATGCCAATCTGGTGAAAGCCCAGCAAGGGCTCAAACGCAGCCAGAGCCGCAATCAACTCGATATTTTTCTGAATGCCACGCTCGCTGCACCGCTGCGTCTTGCTGATGACAATGTCTACAAACAAAGTGAGCAAGTGCTCATTGATGCAGGCAAGCTCGCCAATGCCGGCCCCAAATTACAAGCGCAATTAAGCAAGGTGCGTGATTTCATGACACGCGTGCGCATCCCGGTGAAGGTGCAGCTGCAATCGGATGGGCAAACCAAGGTGACGATTTTTCATGTGAGTGAGCTGGGCATGTTTACCAGCCAGAGCGTGACGCTCACGCCCGGCACTTACACCGCAACAGGGATACGCAATGGCTACCGGGATGTGCGCCAGGAATTTGTAGTAAGCATCGACGGACAAGCTCCCGTTGTCACCGTAACCTGTAAAGAAGCCCTCTAGCGCGCTTCCGGCTGTTATCCATGTCAGACCACAGCAACAACCACAACGCGCACAATCCGGATGACGAACCGATTGTGCCGATTGATTTCATGCCGATCGCGACCGAGCATAAACGCTGGCGCCGGCCGAGTGTAGTCAGTGTTGCGGTGGGCGCTGCGTTGCTGGCATTTGTGTCGCTCAGCTGGTTTGTGGTGACGGCGCGCTCGGTGTCGTTTGTTGTGAATCCGCCGGAAGCCGTGCTGTCGTTGTCGGGCCATATGGCGGTGAAAGTTGGCTCGCGTTATCTGATTCGTCAGGGTGAAGTAGAGCTCAACGTGACAGCGCCGGGTTATTACGATCACAACGCATCCATCACCGTTGGCGAAACCCAGACGCAAACCTTCAGCCTTGCACTCGACCCATTGCCAGGCTTTCTTGATGTCGATACTGGCGCAGTGACTGAGGCTGAAGTGTTAGCCGACGGCAAAGTCGTGGGCATGACGCCACTCAAGCATCTCGAACTTGATGCCGGCGAACACACGCTGTCGATACGCAGTGCCCGTTACGAAAGCCAGCAAGCGCATGTGCTGATCAAGGGTCGTGCGGCTGAGCAAAGTATTTCGCTTGAATTGTTGCCCGCGTGGGCCGCTGTCACCTTTGCTTCCACGCCCGCGGGTGCCACCGTCAGCATTGATGGCAAACCGGTCGGACAAACACCGCTCACGACCGATGTGCTGGCGGGTGAACATGAAGTAGTGGTGAAGCTCGCCGCACACAAAGCGTGGACGGATAACCTCGCTGTCGTTGCCCGCCAAAATCTCACAGTGCCACCGATCACGTTGCAGCAGGCTGATGGACTCGTAATGCTGCGCTCCACTCCCAGCAAAGCCGGAGTGACAGTAGACGGTGTGTACAAAGGACTGACGCCGCTTGAATTGACACTGGCGCCGAGCCGCGCGCATCAAGTGACGTTTTTCCTGAACGGCTACAAGGAAACCAGTCAGCAGGTGCGCAGTAGCGCCGCAGAAGAAAGCGCCGTCAATGTCACGCTTGACCCTTTGCTGAGTTCGGTGCTGGTCAAAGCCACACCTGAAGATGCCGAGCTGTTCGTCAACGGCGTGTCCAAAGGCAAAGCCAACCAGAGCATTGAATTGCTGGCGGCCAGTCAAACCATCGAAGTGCGTCGCGAAGGCTATGTACCCTTTACCACTATGTTCATTTCACGCCCCGGCATGGAGCAACAGTTGAACGTGGTGCTCAAAACACTGGCGCAGCAAAAACAGGAATCTGTCAAAGAGCAAATCACCACGGTGAATGGTCAGATCTTGAAGCTGCTACGCCCGGGCAACTACGTGATGGGCTCATCGCGCCGCGAAGCCGGGCGCCAAGCCAATGAAGTGTTGCGCAATGTTTCGCTGACCAAAGCGTTTTATCTTTCACTCACCGAAGTCACCAATGCGCAGTTTGCTGCGTTCGATGCCAAACATGCTTCCGGCATGGTGCAAAACCGCAGCCTGGCCGGCGATAACCAGCCAGTCGTGCGCGTTACCTGGGAGCAAGCCGCGCGCTATACCAATTGGCTGAGTGAGCGGGAAAATCTTACGCCGTTTTACAAGGTTGATGGAGACGCCATCAAAGGCGTGAATGCCGACAGCACCGGTTATCGGCTTGCTACCGAAGCAGAGTGGGAGTGGGCCGCACGCGTGAATGGCGACCCCAACAGCCTGATGAAATTTCCGTGGGGCGATACCTTGCCGCCGCCACCCAATCAAGGCAACTACGCCGATATCTCGGCTGGCACTTTCTTGGGCAGAGTGCTGACTGACTACAACGACGGTTTTATGGTTTCCGCGCCAGTGGCGAGTTTCGCGGCCAACGCCAACGGCTTTTTCGACATCGGCGGCAACGTAGCCGAATGGGTACACGATTATTACGGCATCAGCACAGCCACTGGCAACGCCATCGAACAGAATCCGCTGGGTCCGGTAACCGGCACCTATCATGTGATTCGTGGCTCGAGCTGGGCGCACGGTTCCGTCACTGAATTGCGGCTGTCGTATCGCGACTACAACAATGCCGAGCGTGACGATGTTGGTTTCCGCGTGGCTCGCTACCTTGGAGAATAAGATGCGCGTGCAAGTGTTGGCCCTGTGCTTGCTGCTCGCCGGTGCGCAGCCCTTGTTGGCTGCTGACTCAGCTGCGTCGAAAGCCAGCGCGACTAAAACTGTTGCAGCGGCCAAGACCAAATCAGACAAACTCAGCGCCAGCGACATCAAGGAAGCCGAAGACATGCTGGCCAAAGAAGCCGCTGTGCAAGCCGCTGACGCCAAGGCTGCTGCCACTGCGCCGACCAAAACCGATGCCACTGCCACGAAGGCTGCCGCTGGACAAACAGCAGCCAAGCGCACAGAAGACTTCGTGCCCACCGCCAAGATTTCAGAAGATTTGCCAGTGGCCTTTCCGGCCGACATATAACGTGATGACGCCTGTGACTTTCCACAAACAGCAAGAGTGCAAACCACTGTGACTGCCTATTTGATCGAACTTCAGGATCACAATATCTGCGTGCGCTCGCCGCAAGCAATGTTGGTGCGCAGCCCTGGTTTTGCGAACATCGCGGGCGCAGCGCCCGTGTTCGGTGAAGCGGCTCGCAGTCAGGCGCGCCAGCATCCGCGTCACAGTTTCAACAATTTCTGGTCACAGCTCAGCGTTGATCCACTCACCATCAAGAACAAACATTTTCGGCATAACGCGGATCTGGCCTACAGCCACCTCAACTTGCTCACCAAAGAATTGAACATGACCGAAGGCGCAGTGCTGGCCGTGCCCGCCAACTACACGCGCTCGCAATTGGCTGTGTTGCTGGGTGTGGCGAAGCAGTGCGCATTTAACACGGTAGGATTGGTGGACCTTGCGCTGCTGCAGGCACAAGCCAGTGTTGCTGACAATGAGGCCGGCTGCATCATCATCGATTTGCAACTGCATCAAACAGTGCTCAGCAGCTTCCGCAAAGTCAGCGGCCATGTGGTGCGCGATCGCGTCGTGCAGATTCCGTTTGCTGGCTTGCTGGCCTTGCAGGATGCCTGGCTCAACCTGATCACTGACGAATTCATCCGCCAGTGCCGCTTCGATCTGCAGCGCGATGCCGAGTCTGAGCAATATATCGTCAACCAGTTGAGTTCAGTGCTCACCACCAGCCGCAACAACAATGAGCTGGTGCTCGAGATCAATCTCAAAGGCGTGGTGCAGCAAGC
>CANCGR010000396.1 GCA_947377625.1 Gammaproteobacteria bacterium
GCGAAAGTGAAAAAGGATATTGCCTTGCTGCATCAGTTGCTGGGCAGTGAACCTGACCTGGCTTCCTTGCTGCAGGCGGCGTTGGCGGTGGCGCGCTACCGCGTGGTATTAAAGCGGCCCGACGGCAAACTGCCGCCTGAATTGCCGGCGCCTACCTTGTGGATCGGTGACAAACCGGCGGCGTTTGCGGTCTACGTTAACAGCAGCTTTTCCAGCAAAAGCTGATAGATCTTCGTCAGCCGCTCCAGCTCGACCACTTCGATATGTTCATTCACTTTGTGGATGGTGGCATTGACCGGGCCGATCTCGACTACTTCTGCGCCAGTGGGCGCAATAAAGCGGCCATCGCTGGTGCCACCGCCGGTTGAGAGCGTGGTGGTGATCCCCATTACTTGCTGAATGCTGTCACGCACGGCAGCAACCAGCTTGCCCTCAGGCGTCAGGAACGGATTGCCGCTGAGCTGCCAATTCAGCTGATAGTCTTGATAGTGCTTGTTGAAAATTACTTCGGTGATTTGCTGCAACTGCGCAGAAGTGACTTCGGTGGAAAAGCGGAAGTTGAACAACACTTCCATGCTGCCGGGGATCACATTATTGGCGCCGGTACCGGCATGAATGTTGGAAATCTGGAAACTGGTGGCCGGGAAATACGCATTGCCACGATCCCATTCAACTGCAGCCAGTTCGGCCAAGGCCGGCAGAAATGCATGAATCGGGTTACGGGCCAAATGCGGATAGGCCACATGGCCCAGCTGGCCATTGACGCGCAGCGTGCCATTGAGTGAGCCGCGTCTGCCATTGCGGATCACATCGCCAGTCAGTGTTGTACTTGAAGGCTCACCGACTACACACCAGGTGATTTTTTCACCACGTGCTTCCAACACTTCTATCACGCGCCGGGTGCCGTCGATGGCAATGCTTTCTTCGTCGCTGGTAACCAGAAATGCAATCGAACCGTGATGGTTGGGATGGACTGCCAAAAACTGTTGGCAGGCAGTGATCATCGCTGCCAATGAGCCTTTCATGTCGGCAGCACCGCGCCCATACAACTTGCCGTCACGCAGCGTGGGAGTGAACGGATCACTCAACCAATCCTTGCGCTCGCCTGCTGGCACCACATCGGTGTGACCGGCGAAACACAGCACCGGGCCTTGTGTGCCTCGGCGCGCCCAGAAATTACTGACGTCACCAAATTGCATGGGCTCTATGACAAAGCCCAGTTTTTGCAGCTCGGCACACAGCAGGGCCTGGCAGCCACGGTCGTGCGGACTCAGCGAGGGTTGTTCGATCAAAGCCTTGGCAAGGTTCAAGGTGTCATTCATGGACGCTCCGGTTTCAGTTGTGGCTGTGCAGCACGGCGTTGAGTTCGATTTCACTTTTGTTGGTCAGACACTCAACGCGTCCGCTGACGGAGTTGCGACGGAACAACAGATCATCCTTGCCCGACAGATCACGCGCTTTGCACACCTGTACTTCCTTGCCACTGTTGTCTAGCACAGTCACCTTCGTGCCCGCTGTCACATACAGACCTGCTTCAATCGTGCAGCGATCGCCCAATGGAATGCCGAGGCCGGCATTGGCGCCAATCAAACAATTCTTGCCAACACTGATTACCGTTTTGCCGCCGCCCGACAAAGTGCCGAGAATCGAACAACCACCGCCCAGATCGCTGTGGGCATTGATAAACACGCCGGCTGAAATGCGGCCTTCGATCATGGCCGGGCCTTCAGTACCGGCGTTAAAGTTGGCGAAGCCTTCATGCATGATGGTAGTGCCTTCACCAAGGTAAGCGCCGAGGCGCACACGCGAAGTGTCAGCAATGCGCACACCGCTCGGCACTACGTAATCAGTCATTTTCGGGAACTTGTCGACAGAGGTAACCTGTAGCACTTCGCCACGCAGTCGTGCCGCCAGCTGAGCCTGCGGCAATTCATTCACCGCAATAGGGCCGGCAGAAGTCCATGCCACATTCGGCAGCAGCCCGAACAAACCTTCCAGATTGAGCGCATGCGGACGCGCCAGCCGGTGCGACAACAGCTGCAGTTTGAGATAAACCTCCGGTACCGACGCCGGCTTCTCATCACTGGCCAGCAGCATCAGCACACGCGGTTTTTTGCTGCTTGCCAGTTGCTGGCACAGCTCCGCCTGTTCGCTGTCGATACTGCGCAAGCCTTCAGCCAAGCGCAGCAACTGGTCTTGCTGCAACGGGATCGCCTGCGTGCTCTTGCTGCAGCTGAGAATTTCGCAAACCTGGTTTACCAGCGCTGTCGACGGGTTCAACAAGGGGCGGGGATAAAACACTTCCAGCCAATGGCCGCTGCTGTTATGGGTGCCGGTGCCAAATGCAAAACTGAACATGCGAACTTCCTGAGTTACTGATTGATGATGGGCCGATTATAGCTTGCCAAGTGACGGCGACGCTTGAGGATTAATGGCTTTTTCCTGATGTATTGATTGGTAATGATTCGAGCGTAATTCTTCAAAGCCAGGCTCAACTCTCATTAAATGTTCAGATGAACTTGTAGAGGTCTTCATGGCGAAGACCGACTGCCCGGAACAGCGAATATTCACGGATGGGTTTCTGCATCCAGCCGTGAGCGCAAGGTGGATTGCAGTGACTCGATCAGTGAGGGATCGGTCAGTTTGCAGTTGTCCTCGTCGGTGATGAAGAACACGTCCTCCACGTTTTCGCCGAGCGTGGTGATCTTGGCGTTGTGCAGCTGGATATGCTGTTCCACAAAGATGTTGGCAATTACTGCCAACAGCCCCGGCCGGTCCGGGCACAACACTTCCAGAATACTGTAGGGCTTGCTGTCGGTATTGGTCAGTGTGGTGACGGTATGGCGGTTGAAATGGCGCTGCTTGCGCGTGGGCGCTTGGGCCTTGTTGCGTGGCAATTGCCGGTTGGCGTCAGCGGACTCTTCCAGTATGCGTTGCATCTCGCGCATGCGATGGGGGTTCAGTAGCAACGGTGTGCCATCGGATTCCAATACGATGAAACTCAGCACACACACTTTCTCATCCATCACATACATGCGCGCATCGTGGATGTTGAGGTTGAGTCGTTCCAGCGCCGCACTGAGATTGGCAAACAGGAACACCGAGTTGAGGGCGCGCACAAACACCTGGGTGCCGCCTTCCTGTCTGTGCTCGGTGATGTTGCGGATAATTACCAGTGGCGATTGTTCGTTGGCATGCAGCGCCAGTGCTTCGGTCTGCCAGACAATGTCGGTGACAGATTCGCGCAGGAAATAGTCTTCGCTGGCGTGTTGCCACAGTTCCAGTACTTGTTTGTTGGTGAAGCCGAGCTCCAGCAAAATTTGTGTGGCTCGCTCGCGGGTCTGCTGGATAAGTGTGTCCTTGCCGACGGTGACTTCCAAACCTTCACGCAGCGCGCGGCGGGTGGAGGAGTACAGCTTGCGCAGCAGGGACGCGCGCCAGGTGTTCCACAGGTTGGGATTGGTGCCGTTGATGTCAGCCACCGTCAGCACATACAAGTATTCGAGATGCACCTGATCACCCATGCGCAGCGCAAACGCTTTCACGACTTCCGGATCATGGATGTCTTCACGCTGAGCCACACCTGACATTTTCAGATGGTTGCGCACCAGCCAGCCGACCAGCATCGTGTCCCATTTGCCAAGGTGATGGCGCTGGCAAAATTCTTCTGCGTCTTTAACGCCCAGTTCCGAATGATCGCCGCCACGGCCCTTGGCAATGTCATGGAACAGCCCGGCGATGTAGAGCAGTTCGATCTTTGGCAATTGCGTGATGATCAATGATGCCACCGGATGCTTGTCTTCGGCATCCTCATCCCAGAAGCGCCGCATGTTTTCCATCACCTGCAGCGTGTGGTCA